>QNBC01000009.1 GCA_003641665.1 candidate division TA06 bacterium | reverse complement strand
CATCATCCGAGATATACACTGGTTTGATTCCTATAATTTATCAAGATCCTTTTCCAGGAGCCGATGCCTGGGAATTTTATCAACAGGGATATTGTGTTACATTTGCTTTGGAGTATATATATGGTAAATATCACACGGTACACGATAGTCTTCCATATGTAAGTGTACCATACGTTTCTGAAATAGTTAGAGCAGGTTTGGCAACACTTACTGCATGTGTTAATTATCCCGCTCAAGTAGAAAATATACATATTCAGGATCAGGGCGACGGTTCGCGACTCGCAGTCGATTGGTCTGCAAACAGCGAGAATGATATTACAGGTTACTATGTCTACTGGGGATTAAATTCGGGCAACTACACCGACAGCAATTTTGTAAGTAATCTAACAGATACTCTATCGGGACTCCTAACGGATTCAACATATTATATTACCGTAAGAGCAATCGATGATGACGGACATCGGAGTATTATATCGAATGAGTTTACAGGTGTCCCAAGTATTAAACCAAGTATTCCAAAAGGATTTTCCGCAATTCCGATTAATCACGGTATAAAATTGATATGGGAAAACAATACGGAACCGGATTTTGACGGATACAGATTATACAAGCGATTGAACAGCGAACCCGGTTATGACAGTCTTAATATTAACCCTTTGACGGATACGGTTTATACCGATTCTCCGCTTGTTGGAAGCAATAAATATTACTATACAATAAGAGCGATAGATACTACGGGTAATGTGAGTGATATGTCCGAAGAGGCATATAGTCGTCCCATTACACTTGATCAGGGTATATTGATTATAGATGAAACGAATAACTGGACAACGGGTAATTATCCGACTGACAGCATGCAGGATGTATTTTACAGATATATGCTATCGAATTACAATTTTGATGAATTCGAATACGGAACGGCAGAGGAAAAACCAATATTGGCGGATTTTGTGCCCTATTCCACGGTTATATGGGTAGCTGATGATTATACAACGGTATTTGCTTCCCAACATATAGATGATTTCAAAACATATCTTGATCTTGGCGGTAATATGTTGTTTGCGGGATGGAAACTTATTAACAACCTCCTTTACTCCAATGCATATCCGTATGATTTTGACGATACATCATTCATATACAACTATCTCAAGATATCCCATGCAGACTTGTCAGGATTTACCGATAAACTTTCGGGAGAGATTGGACAGAACGGTTATCCCGATGTAAGTATAGATACATTGAAGATTCCTATAGCTACATGGGGGAATACACTTAGATATATAGAATCGATTACACCCGTTACAGGAGCAGAAATAATATATACGATAGATATGGAGAATAATACGAGTGCATTTGAGGGAGAGATATGCGGTATCAGATATCTCGGTAATGATTACAATATGGTATATCTCGGGTTCCCACTCTACTTTATGGAAGAGGATAATATAAAGATATTGATAGATAGTGTAATGAATGATTTTGGGGAAGAGCAAGGTATCAAGGATATATTCAACAAAAAGCTATTACCAAAAGAGACGGGACTTCTAAATGCCATTCCGAATCCATTATCGAATAAAACAAGCATAGTATTCAAGTTAAAAGAGAAGAGTAAAGTAAATATTGATATATTCAATATATCGGGGCAACTTGTAAAACAGTTAATCAATGATACATATGAATCCGGTGTATATAAGGTAAGCTGGGATAGGAAAGATATAAGAGGGCTGAGCGTTCCAGAGGGGATATATTTCTGTAGACTTAGTACTGATAAAATAAGTATATTAAAAAAGATAATTGTTATTGATTAATAGAAACAAAAGGAGCTATATCCACCTCCCTTCAATTCTCTCCCGCCTGTGGAGGGAAAGTTGCTTATGGTATATTTCCAAATATTTCTTCCTCGCTCTTGATGACCTATCTGACGATCTCGGTGTAGGCAGGGAGAGGGTTAGAGGCGCGGATGTTGCGTTGCAAACGGGAATAGCAATCATCAGCGGGAATAGAGTGTAAATCATAAACTGTAAATTGCAAGAAAATCCAATTTTGCCATGCTGAGCCTTATGCTGCCCCTGTAATAAATTCAGCACAGTACCCAGGGTGACAGTGGTGAGGATATGCTGAACTCTCTTCGGCATCTCTCTTATTACAGGTTAATAGTTCTATATCTATTCGCCGGAACTTTAGTGCAGGCGGACCTATCTACCGCGAGATAAAATTAAACCTTGAAAAAAAGGATTATCTATTGTAAAATAAATACTATGAAGAAAAATATTTTATTAATAGATGATAATAGAGAGAGTTTAAATACCACAGAAGAAATTATACACACATTTATGGATAATGTTAATGTATTTACTGCGCTTAACGGGAAGAATGGAATATCGTTGGCATTAAAACATAAAATGGATGTAATTTTACTCGATCTCAATATGCCTGAGATGAACGGTATTGAGGTTTGCAAAAGATTAAGAGAAATGGAGGAAACACAATATACCCCTGTAATATTTTTTACGGGAATGGACACGGATTCCGCAATTAGATCGGAGGCACTTGCCGTAGGTGGGGATGAATTCATATCGAAACCTATTCAAGTATCCGAATTGGTTGCCAGAATTAATGCAATGTTGCGAATAAAGAGGATGCGAGACAAGATAGAAGAAGAGAAAAAGTATGCTGAAACAAACCTCGACTATATGAAAATGTTATGGGAATTCTCATCGGAGATATTGAAAATAACGAATTTATACGAATTGGCTGATAAGATTACGCAAAGCGGTGTGAGTTTAACGGGAGCAAGCGGAGGCTTCATAAATATATATGATAACATTGATGAAAAGTTCGAGAATATCTCTCTATTTATTAAGGAACATAATAAAGAGTATGTTAGTTCATTTGAGAAGTTGAAATTTGTAGGTTTTACGGGGATATCATCAATTATTGTAAACGATATTGATACATACCGGAATAAAAACAATATAAAAAGAGAAAATTTGCCTTTCTATAACATGATGATTATTCCATTAATATCGAAAAAATTCATTTTTGGTGTCTTGGTTTTGTTTGACAAGGAAAATGGATTTAATGAGGATGACATGATGAAAATGGAGACATTCTCGAATTTTGCTTCAGGTGTTTTGTTCAATATCTATTCATCTCAAAAACACATGTCTTTATACGAGAAACGATACGAGTCGTTGTTTAATTTGATTGATGTTCCACTGTTTATCATGGATAAAGAGGGAGAATTTATCGATATTAACAATGCTTTTGCCAGGCTGTTCGGTAAAAAAAACAAATATGAACTTGATTTAAATAATTTCTATGACATTATTATAGATAAATCGGACATAGATTTTATTAAAAAAGGGCTTGCTATTAAAGAAAGCATAAGAGGGTTCAAGGTTAAATTTAATCTTAACGGTAAAGATACGATTGATGCCGCTATAGATATAGAAAAGGAGAGAATTTTTGGCGGGGAGCAATATTATTTAAAAGGAAGTGTAAAATATTTGTCTGATATGAAAGAATCGGAGAAAGAGATTCGATTTTTTAAAAAGATTAGTGAGTTCTACGCTCTTGCGGATAGGGAATTTTATAGATCCGAAAAGAGAGAAGCAATTTATCAGAATTGTGCCGATATTTTGAGGAGAACTTTCGGATTTAAATCGGTAATGATTGCAATATTCGATGATACCGCCAAGTCCTACAAAGTAATAGGGAGTTCTTTTACAGATAAGGAATATGCAAATAACAGAATAGAGAATGAAATTTTGGAAAGAATAAAAAAAGATGAAAAAAGTATTTATAGGTTTCAACAAGAAATGGGGGATGAGGATGTTATTATTCCGCTGAAATCAAGACATAATGGGGCAATAGCAGGATTTATTTCCGTAATTTATAATGGAGACATTAAGAATCAGGGGAGTGTTTTCGAAGCAATAATTACTTTCGGAGACAGATTAATGACGGAAATAAATCGATTTAATTTGAAAAATGATCTGGATTTTTATATCTCATTGATTGATTCTCTGATTGAACAGGATGATTCACCTCTCATTATCATAGATAATTACTATAAAATCAGACTTCATAACAGTCAGTTTATGAAAATAAAAAATGATGATAATATTAATGGAAAGTATTGCTATGAAATAATACATGACACAGAAAAGCCGGTTGATTTTTGTCCATTATCCAATGCTTCCGTAAGATCAAAAATAGGCAATATGCAAATTGAAACATATTTTGAACCGACACTAAACGGCAACACATATGAGACCATAATACCGATAAGAGGGGAGAAAGGTGTATTGGGATACATATTGAAATTTCATCTAAAATCAGAGACCAAGTCGTAATGTAACTTGATTAAATCCACTTGTTATGCTATATTTTATTCCATGAAAATTTTTAGATATTTTGTTTTTATTTTTTTTGTAATTGCTTTAGACGCAAAAAATTTACCTTCCCCCGTTAGAGGTATCTATTTAAACCCTTATTCATGCTCAAACGCAAGGCGTATTGCTTCTATTGTCGATAGTATGAAGAAATACAAGCTCAACACCGTAGTTATTGATGTAAAAGCGGATAATGGGAAAATACCTTTTAAGACCAAAAATCCTTTGCTTGGCAGAGCCGCTTATCCTATTTATAATCTGGATTCGATTGTAAGTTATTTTCATAGAAACAATATACTTTTAATCGGCAGAATCGTTACATTCAAAGATCCTATAAGGGCCAGAATGAACGGTGGGGAATATGCCGTTTTGGATAAATTCACATCAAGACCTTGGCAGGATTCCGGTGGAGCATACTGGGTGGACCCCTATAATATTGATAATTGGGACTACAACATTGAAGTTGCCAGGGAGGTCTTAAAGAGAGGATTTGATTCCGTACAGTTTGATTATGTTCGTTTCCCTTCCGATGGGAATATAGGTTTATGTAAATACCCCGGATATCAAAAGGGGTACTATTATAGCGATATTATAGCTATGTTTGCGCATTATGCTAAGTTTAAATTGAAGGACTACGATATAGGAATCGATGTATTTGGATATTTACCGTGGTTAAAAAGAATCATAAATATAGGACAGGATATGAGTATGATAACCGCCCAAGTGGATATAGTTTCTCCGATGTTGTACCCGTCGCACTTCGGTGATAAATTTCTGTTAAAAAACGGAGATTATTTTAAACGAACCTATGATATTATTCGAGGTAGTTTGATAAAAGCACAAAAATATACATCAAAGGGACAACGAATAATTCCATTTTTGCAATCATTCACATATAAACAGTCAAAAATGGGAAAGTTTTATGTGGAGAATCAGATAAATGCCGCAATCTCCGTAGGAGATGGGAGCTATTATGTTTGGAATGCGGGGAGTAATTATTCGTTGTTGTGGAAGGCGTTGAACAACCTAAATAGTATGGAATCGACAGGAAGAGCCATGAATTATATAAAATTAAAGGAGTACCTTTTTAATGAAACTTCTCGACATAGAGATCAGCGGATTTAAATCCTTTGCAAATCCCGTAAGGATACCCATAGATAAGGATTTAATCGGATTTGTCGGACCCAACGGGTGTGGAAAGAGCAATATAGTAGATGCGATAAAATGGGTGATAGGGGAACAAAGCCCGAAAGAGATTCGTTGCGAGAAGAGTGGGGATGTGATTTTTAACGGATCGACACTTAGGGCTGCGCAAGGAATGGCGGAAGTCACGCTACGTTTATCCAATGAAGACAAAATAATTCCTCTCAATTATAACGAAATTGAAATTACAAGAAGATTATACAAAAACGGCGATAGTGAATATCTTCTAAATAGAACACCTGTAAGATTGAAGGATATAAACAGATTTCTTTCAGGTACGGGGCTAGGTGAATCATCATACACGCTTTTCAAACCTTCGGTTATTGATGATTTGCTCAGACCTAACAGTATGTTAATTAATGATATTTTAAGTGAAGCGAGCGGAATAGCAAAATACAAACTCGACAAGAAGGAGACGATGAAAAAACTTGCTCTGACAAGAGATGCAATGAAGCGGGGGGAAGACATAATTGCAGAAGTGTCCGAAAGGTTGCGAGTTTTGAAGTATCAAGCGGATAAAGCTCGACGTTACAATAAACTTAAAGAAGATATTGAAAATAAAGAAAAGCTGTTTTTGATCAGTTCTTATAAATCATTAAGAGAAGAATTAGGTGAAATAGAATCTAAGATTGAACTATTCGGGAATAGAGAAATTGATAAAATCGGCGAATTGAATGACTTTGATAAGGTAAGAAAAGAATGGGATGAAAAAATTGTTAAAATTTCCGATTTGAGAGAGGCGGTCAGTCAAAGTATCGATTCCATTAACGAGCAGCTAAATATAATCATCGGTGAAAAATCAACTATAATTGCCGAGCTTAAAAATTTTCAAGGGAGATCTAAAGGTTTATTAAAAGAAAAAAAAGAGCAATCCGAGCAAATCCCGAAAATTGAGGAAGAATTATCATCAATCAGGCAAAAAACAAATGCTACGGAAAAGCAGATAATTGAATTGGAAAAGGATATAGAAGTATTGAAGCGGCAAACGGATGATGTAACGAAGAAAATCGTGGATAAAAGCAAAGAATTGGATTTAAAGAAAAAAGAACTTGACGAGAAGAAAAATAATCTACGTAACATTGAGAATGAACTTGCATTGGAAAATCGTACATATCAATTTGATTTGGATAAATTAGACACTTTAAAAAATGAACTCGATTCAAAAATTGAGGAAAGCAATAAAATAAAGGAGCAAATCCCGATATTGGAAGACAGACTTGCTGATTATCTGACAAAAGAGAAAAATTTGAAGGAAGAGGTTGCGAAATTAAAGGAAGAACTGGTCAAAACAAATTCCGCAATGGAAAAGAATAAGGATGAATTGAGGTTAACTGAGAACAGCCTTGGGAGAATGAAAAGTGAATTGGCAATTCTAAAAGAGATGGAAGAAAACGGAGAGGGCATAGGAGAAGAAGCGTTACGATTTAGAAATTCCGGTAAACCTCTTTTAATGGATCGAGTTGAGGTAAAACAGGGATATGAAGAGTTAATTGAAAATCTGCTTTCTAACTACAGGGATGCGGTGTTATTGAATAACAGGGAAGAATTTGTCGATCTTCTAAAAAAAATTGCATCGAATAATGGAAACGGGAAAATTAATTTTATATACAAGAAAGAAGAAAAGTCAGAAGGTGATGTTGTAGGTGTAATTTCAAACGGGAAAGAGTTTTTACCTTCATTTATAGTGGATACGAGAATCGTTGATTCCATTGAAGACATTGATTTTGATTCCGAAATCCCTCAGGTGACAAAAGACGGTAAAGTGTATTTTTATAAGAATTTTATTTCCGTTGGTGGGAGTGGTAAGGTGAAATTCATCGGGCGGAAAAAACAGATAAAAGAACTTGAAAAATCAGTAGAGAAGAAGGAAAATGAACGTGTTTTATTAGAAGGAGCAATTAAAGATTTAACTAAAAAGCAGGAAAATCTGCTAAATAAAATAAACGAAGAGGATAAAAAAGCGGTTAAACTATCTGAGGAAATTACAGAAATCGAAGAAGAAATCAGAATAGAGAATGGGAAAATGAGTCTTATAGACACTGAAATAGAAGATATAAGAGAGGAAATTGCGGAATATTCGATTAATATAGATGATATCAAGTTGAAAATTAATGAACTTGAGAATGCGTTAACGGTTGCAAGAGAGGAGATTCCTTCTATTGATACTTATGAGGAAGATTTGCGTGAAATGCGTTTGAAACTCGACACATTAAACAAAAGGATACAGGAGAAATTGCTTGAAAAAGTCAGAAAGGAAAATGAACTTACAAATGGTAAAAGATTAGCAAAAGAAACGGAAGAAAAGATTAGTTTCAAAAAGGAAAGAATAGCTGAAATTGAAGAGAGATTAAAAGAATTTGCAGTAAAAATAGAGGAGAAGAAACAATCGATAGATGAATTAGAGAAAAAAGAAAGAGGACTAAGGGAGAGTATAAAAAAATTGCGAGAAGAGGATAGGCAATACAGAGAAGATATAGTAAAATTCCGAGAAGAAATCAATGCTAAACAAAAGGATATAGCGGTTATTAAAGAAGAATTGGAAGTTATAAGAAAAGAAATTGAGGAGCAAAAGATAAGGCGAGAGTCCGTAAGTGTAAAAATCGATGAAATTGCAATTCAATTAAGGAATAAATACGGAATAGATGCCGATAAAAGTGATTTTGAAACGGAAGAAAATATACTTGACTCGGAGGAAATAGAGAAGTTAAAAAACAGATTGGTGAAAATGGAACCGATTAATTTGTTGGCACTTAAAGAGTATAATGAGGTTCGAGAAAGACTTGATTTTTTAATTAAACAGAAAGAGGACCTTGTCGAATCGGAAAAGTCGCTTCTCAAGACCATAGAAATAGCAGACAAGAGGGCAAAAGAGGATTTTGAAAAGAATTTTAATATCATTAAAAGGAAATTCAACGAAATATTCGTCGAACTTTTCGGAGGGGGTAAATCGAATATCGTGATTGAGGACGAACAAAATCCCATTGAATCAAAAATTACGATTTATGCTCAACCTCCTGGCAAAAGAGTCAAAAATATAACTATGTTATCTACAGGGGAGCAAACACTTGCTGCCATTGCATTGTTATTCGCCATATATGAAACAAAACCTTCTCCATTCTGTTTTATGGACGAAATAGACGCTCCCTTGGATGATGCAAATGTAGAACGATTCCTCACACTCTTAAAGAGGTTAAAAAGCAAGAGTCAGATTCTCATGATTACTCATAACAGGAGAACTATGGAAATTTGTGAATATATATACGGTGTTACTATGGAAGAAGGCATAAGTAAGGTAATATCAATAAATCTCCAGAAAGAGGTGGAAGAATGGGTTTAATAAAAAGTATCAGAAATGCTCTTACAAAAACGTCGATTGCCTTGGGAAAGAGTATCGCGAAAGACAAAATAGTAATCGAGGAATTGGAGAGAACATTAATCGAAGCCGATTTTGGAGTGCAAATTACAATGGATATAATAGAAGCGGTTAAAAAATCACCGGATAAAAAGAGTGCCATAGAAGAAATCAAGAAGTATTTGATTAATATTCTTGAATTACCCGAAAAAGAAGAAAGGAGCGAGACAAAACCCTATGTTGTAATGTTTGTTGGAGTAAATGGTGTAGGTAAAACAACCACCATAGCCAAAATGGCAAACATAGAATTGAAAAACGGTAATGATGCCAGTCTCGTTGCAGGGGATACATTTAGAGCTGCAGCTATAGAGCAATTAACGATATGGAGTGAGCGTTTGAAAATCCCTATATTTAAAGGAGAATACGGAGCCGATCCTGCATCTATTGCGTACAGAGCAATTAGTGAATCAAAAGGGGAGAATAGAATTATTCTGATAGATACGGCGGGTAGATTGCATACAAATAAAAATCTTATGATGGAGATGGAGAAAATCGTCAGGGTATTGAAGAAAATAGATGATAAATACCCGAATGAAATCCTAATTGTTCTTGATGCTTCGATAGGGCAAAACAATATTCAACAGGCAAAGCAGTTTATGGTTTATGTTCCGTTGACCGGGATTGTTATGACAAAATTGGACGGAACAGCTAAAGGGGGAAGTATTTTCCCGATTGTAAGGGATTTAAAGATTCCGGTTAAATATATCGGGACAGGGGAAGGCATTGACGATATATCTCCGTTTAGTAGCGAAGAATTCGTCAATACCCTTTTCCCGGATTGACATTTATGCCAAAATTCGGATACAATCAGTAAAATTATTTTTTCTTTTGCTCTTTAATCAGATCGGTAACTATCGATTTTAAGTCGGCAATTTGTTCTCTCAGGTTTACAATATCCTTTTCCAGTCGCTCTATTTCTTCGTTTTTTCCCTCAGTGTGAGCGTGTGAGTTTCCTTCCTCGATCTTTTCCGAATAGGTAATATCTCCTTTTAGATACTCTTCAAGGACATCTTTTATCTTGCCATAAGCCCCGATAACAGGCTTAATTCCGTATTCCTCGAAGTACTGTTGTGCCCGGGGTCCCATTCCACCTGTAATTATAACATCAACATTTTGCTTTTTCATATATGCCGGAAGTTCTCCGACATCATGACTTTCTGCCAACGGATTTTCACTGGAATACACGTTCTTCACTGTATTGCCATCCATCTCTACATAGACAAAGTACGGACAATGACCAAAGTGATAACTTAATATGCTTTCCAGATCATTTTTTTGATCAGAAGTGAAACAGATTTTCATGATACATCTCCTTAGTTTAATGATTTTTCAATATAATGAATGATTTTTTCCATTAGGTTTAAATTCTCTTTGGCTGATTCAAGCCAATCAGCAATGTATTTTTTACCTTCCGATGTGATTTTATAAATCCTTTTGGATGGACCTGTTTCTTCGTTATGCCATTGTGAGGTTACAAGCCCGTTTGCTTCCATATCTCTCAACAAACGGTAGATCAAACCGTAAGGAAGGTATTGAGTCGAAATTCCCAGGTTGGAAAGCTCCTCCACAATTTCATAACCGTATGTTGATTTCTTTTTCAGTAAGGCAAGTACGGCAGCATATAACACGTTATTTGCCCTAAAACCGAATCCCGAACAAAACTTTCTTTTCATATATCTATTATCTCCATATGTAATATAAATACATATAATTAATTTGTCAAGTGATAAATTTAATTATTGATTAATAGATCCATACTTGTCCACCGAAACTTTAATGCAGGTGGGCATATATACTCCATTTCATTTTTCATTCCTTGACAGCTACAATTTAATATAGTATTTTAGTCTTATGGTTGATTTGTTAAAAAATGATTGGATAATAAAGTTATTGTCGTTACTTGTAGCAATAGGTATATGGTTTAATGCAAAAACAGACCAAACATCCTATTATACCATAGAGGCTAAAATTAACATACGTAATTTTCCGAAGCAGTATATTCTTGCTAAAAAATTACCAGATAAGATAGATATAAAAATTTATGGAAAGATTAAAGATATTATAGTTACTAAATTCATTACAACACCAACTGTTTATATAGACGGAAACATTTTGAAAAAAGGCGAAAATATGGTTTATATCGAGAAATCGAATGTTACTCTCCCGAAACCCGACAAGATGAAGATTGTAAAAATTACCCCCTCTTATCTTACAATTGAGCTTGACAAAAAGGTTAAAAAAGAGGTTGGTGTTGTCCCTTATGTTACAGGCATACCGAAGGAGGGGTATGTGAATTCAGGAGGAATACGGGTCATCCCCGATAAGGTAACCCTTTTTGGTCCCGAAAAATTGCTAGGGGAGATAAAATATGTAAAAACAGAAGAAATAGATATAAGCGGTCAAGGGAAAACAGTGGATTGTTATTCGAAAATCATATTACCGGAATCAATAAATGTTTACTCTAACATCGACTCGGTAAGGGTGATAATTCCCATAGCACAATTAATTACAAAGAGGTTAGATAGTGTGAAAGTCTATTCCAAAGTGACAAAATATAAAGTTATGGGAATTGATCCCCAATATATAAGCATGACCCTTTCGGGAAGTAATTATATGATAGATTCTCTTGTAAAATTCGGAATTAATGCGTACGTTGTGGTTAATGTAAATGCTCCCGGTGAGTATTTGCTCCCTGTTTTTGTCAATCTACCGGACAATGTTTATAAACAGGAAATAAACCCGGAATTTGTGACTGTGAAGGTCGTGAGATGATAACTCTTGGTATAGAGTCGTCCTGTGATGAAACATCGTGTGGGATTTTAAGCGATGGAGACAATGTTTTATCCAATGTTATTCTTACACAGGAGATACATTCGGAATTTGGAGGGGTTGTCCCGGAAATAGCCTCAAGAGAACACAATAAATTTATTTATGAAATCGTAGAAAAAGCTCTTAACAATGCGAAAGTTAGAATGGATGATATTGACTTGATAGGGATTACAAATGGTCCCGGTTTGATAGGAGCTCTTATGGTAGGTATTGCATTTGCCAAAGGATTGGCAATGAATTATAAAAAACCCGTTATTGCAGTAAATCATATTGAAGGGCACATTCTTGCCAATTTCATTGTATCCAATATAAAATTGCCGGCAGTTGTAATGATGGTTAGCGGAGGCCATACGGAACTGATTCTAATGAAAGATTTCGGGAGATATCATGTTCTGGGTAGAACCATTGACGATGCAGCCGGGGAAGCATTTGATAAGGTAGCTCGCATATTGGGACTTGGTTATCCCGGGGGACCTAAAATAGAAAAATTGGCGGAAAAAGGGGATGAGAATTATTTGAAACTCCCAATCGCCATTAGGAAAGAATTAAATTTCAGTTTTTCAGGTATAAAGACCGCTGTAATGTATCATTATAGAGAACTTTCCGAAAATGATAGGGAGTTGCATAGGGCGGATATAGCGGCATCCATTCAGAAAACCATTGCAGACAATTTGTTATATAAAGTGGAGAAAGCAGTTGGCACGAGTAAACCCGAATCATTGATACTATCAGGAGGCGTTGCAGCGAATAGTTACATTAGGAACAAATTCGAGAAATTTTCATCTGAAATTGGCGTTGATTTTTATGCCCCTCCTTTGAAGTTATGCACGGATAACGGGATAATGGTTGCCAAAGCGGCCTATGAAAATTATATACGAGGCACAGCCACATATAATTTGAATCCCGTTCCAAATCTTAAACTAATAGAGGTGTGAATGCTTCATAGATTACTAAGAAAAAATTTTATGATTCTTCATCTCAAAGCAAAGGATAAAGAAGGAGTTTTAAGAGAGTTAACAAATGCATGTTATGAGAGGGGTTTTATTGATGATCCGGAAGAATTGTTCAAAACGCTTATTGAAAGAGAAAAAATCATTACAACGGGAATAGGAAGAAATGTAGCACTACCGCACGCCAGAACCAATGTTGTTAAAAAACTTCATTTGATTTTTGCCAAATCGGATACAGGAATAGATTATGATTCATTGGATGGTAAACCCGTATACCTTTTTTTCCTCTTTATAGGCCCAAACAGAGAAAATAAGAAATATATAAAAATTCTTGCTGAAATTTCAAGGTTGGTTCGTATAGAGCGAGTAAGAGATGCTCTTCTTAAGGCAAAAACAGAAGAGGATGTATTTAAAGTTATAAAAGAAAATGAAAAACTTCCCGAATAAATTTGATATAATTGTTGTAGGAGGAGGACATGCTGGTATCGAAGCAGCATATGCTTCCGCAAAAATGGGACTAAAAACCGTTCTTTTTTCCATAAATGCTGATTTTATCGGAAATATGTCATGCAATCCGTCTATTGGAGGTCTTGCTAAGAGTCAATTGGTATTTGAAATAGACGCATTCGGAGGCTTAATGCCTTTGATTTCCGATCGAGAAGGAATTCAATTCAGGATGTTGAACAACAAAAAGGGGCCTGCAGTTTGGTCCCTTAGGGCTCAGGAAGATAAGATAATGTATAGAACTTCCATAAAGCAAGAGCTCGAAGAGACAGAGAACCTTTACATCAAACAAGCGAGTATCAATGATATTATTGTAGAAGAGGGTAAATTCAAAGGAGTTGTTTCGAAAACAGGTATGTTTTATGAGGGGAAGAGTTGTATTTTAACAACGGGAACATTCATGCGTGGTTTAATTCATATCGGTCTTACGCATTTTGACGCGGGCAGATTAGGAGAGCCGGCATCGTATGGATTATCGGACAGATTAAAAAAGCTCGGCTTTACGATAAAACGCTTTAAAACGGGTACTCCGGCGAGGATCGACGGAAAAACAATAGATTTCGATGAAATGGAAATTCAGAACGGAGATGATAATCCGGCTCATTTTTCAATGAGAACAAATGGGTTCAATCCGACTCAGGTACCATGTTACATAACACGGACGAACTTGAAAACTCATAAAATAATATTGGACAATCTTGATAAGGCTCCGCTTTATTCCGGGATTATAGAGGGAATTGGTCCAAGGTATTGTCCCTCAATCGAAGACAAGGTAGTGAGATTCAAAGACAGAAACAGCCATATTGTTTTTGTGGAACCCGAGGGGCTTCATACAAATGAGTATTACATAAATGGTATGTCCACAAGTCTTCCTCTGGATATACAGATTGAATTCTATCATACAATCCCCGGATTGAGAAATGCGGAAATAGTGAGACCTGCTTATGCAATCGAATATGATTGCATAGAATCGACCCAATTGAAAAAAACATTGGAAAGTAAGCACATAGAAAATCTCTATTTTGCCGGACAGATTAACGGAACAAGCGGTTATGAGGAAGCAGCTGCACAAGGAGTTGTTGCGGGTGTTAATGCAGCTGCCGAATTGTTGGAGAAGGAGCCTCTTATATTAGGAAGAGAAACCTCATACATGGGAATATTAATTGACGATTTGACAAGTAAAATAACAAATGAACCGTACAGAATGTTTACTTCAAGAGCGGAATACAGATTACTTTTACGTCAGGATAATGCAGATGAAAGACTTTTAAAATATGGCGTAAAGTACGGACTTATAGATAAAAGTTATCTTGAAAAAGTTGAAGAACGGATCAGAAAAGTAATCAATACTGTAAACGAATTTAAAAAAATAATGATTTTACCGGATAAAGCCAAAGAAATATTAAAAACCGATTCGGTAAATTCGAGTATATCACTTCTCGATTTGTACAAGCGCCCTGATATAGATTTGAATAAAATATATTCACTTACACCTGAGGTTGATGAAGATATAAAATTCAGAGTTTATATTACGGCAAAATATGAAGGTTACATTAAGAGGCAATTGCGAAAAATTAAAGAGTTCGAGCATGTAAAAAATATAAGAATTCCTGCTGATATAGATTATGAAAAAATCAAGATAATATCCATTGAGGCGAGGGAAAAATTATCAAAACACAAACCAAAAACGGTAGGAGACGCTTTAAGCATATCCGGAGTTAGCCCTTCCGATATAGAATCATTGATATTTTGGTTGCAAAAATTGAAAACGGATTAGAATTCTATGGTTTCTATATCAAAACTTGAAATAATATAATTTATTTTCTCCATTAGCGATTTTAAGTCTTCAATATCGGATGTAAGCATTTTTATGGATGAAAATTCGCTCTCAATACTCATTATTATGTTGTTTATATTACCTGTGTTTTCTGTCGTTATGTTACTAATGCTATAGATTAGCTTGTTTATTTCTTCTATTTTCTGTGTGGTTGAATCCACAAGTTTCTTAATTTTTTCACCGTTATCAAGATTTGTATTCATTATATTTTTTATGGAATCGGTAGATTTACGAGCCGTATCAACACTTGATCGTATCTTTACAATATTTTCTTTTCCTTCCTCCATCTTATTGTAGAGAGAATTAGTACTCTCGAGAATTTCATCTATTTTTCCTCCGATGTTTTCAATCATTTTATATGTCTGTTCGGAGAGTGTCCCGATTTCGTCGGCCAAAACCTTAAAACCCTTGCCGTATTCTCCTGCATGAGCAGCTTCGATGGAAGCGTTGATTGAAAGCATGTTTGTCTTGTGTGAAACATCCATAATCATATTTATAAAATCGGTAATATTTGTAACGGAATCGATTAAATTTTCAATAGTTTTTCCGGAGCTGGATATGAAATTCTCGATCACATTACTTATCTCGATTAGCTGTAAAATTCCTCTTACCGATTCATCAATTAATGTTTTGTTTTGTCGGTTGAGGTCAACGATATTAGAAGAGGTATTTCTTAGAAGAAAACCTGTATTGAGTATCTCTTTGCTTTCTTCTACTGCTGTTCCGACCGTTTCTAACTGTGTTGAAGATTTTTCCGTTACATTGTTTGCTAAAGATGTAATTTCGGATGTAACCGCATTTATCTCTTCCGTAACGGCAAACAATTTATTTATGCTTTCATTCAATTTACTTGATGAATTGACGAGAGGATAGAGTAGTTTTGAAATTTTAATGGAATGTCCCAGTTGTTCCGACAATTGTTTGATAAGATATATATCATTAGAGCTGAAGGCATTCTTTTTTTCGTGTTCGAAATCCAAAACGCCGAGTATTTCACCGTCATAACTTATAATGGGGAATGCGATTTCCGAAAGTGTGGTATTGTTAAGTGATATATAATCGGGTTCTTTAGTAGTATCGCTTATAATGATAGGTTTGCGACTATCTATTGAGTGCCTGACAACTCCTTTCTTTCCGGTGAATCTTATTGGAGTATCAAGCCAGCCCTTTGTAGCCCGAAAAAGGAGGATTGTTTCGTCGTTTTCTCTGTTAAAAATTGCAAAGTTCATTTCGGTAAAATCGATAAGTTGCGTGGATAATTCGGCTAATTTTTCAACAACCTCTTTCATACTGAATTTGGTTGCTATAGTGGATTCAATTTCGAGAAGTATCCTATACTCTGCAGACTTTATAGCATTTTTAATGAGAAGAGTAAATAGAAGATTAGCTGTTTGAGTTACCACCAATGAGATGAAGAATCCCACTAAATCATATTTTAGATAAAAATACAAAACAATAAGCATCATGCCTACGGCGTAGAGAAAGGTAGAAAACTCGTAAAATAGGATTTGAAGGTTTTCTTTGATTTTAATTTTTCTTAAAAGCAAATCATCATAGTAAAATAAGAAATAGATGATGAAAAAGAAAACGAGAGATGCAATTATATTACGAACAATAAATAGATCGAAAACTTGATAGCTTGACCCGTTAATTATGAAACCGACAAAAAAGGAACTGAGAGTAAAAGCCGAGGCATATTTAAGAGCTATATGAATTGATGCCTTTTCAACGATGAAATAGCACAACAGAATTCCTAAAAATATGCTTAAAAGAGCAAAATGGAATGGAAGAAAAAACAGAGAAACAAAAGCTACTCCGGGAGTGATTGTTAAAGAAGAAAATTTTTTCAAAGGGATTTTCATTGCCTTTACCGGGATATAAAGCAATGTGAGTATAATAAAAACGATAATAGTATTTAAGGAAATAAAACGATTATAATTAATAAAATATTCGAAAATAATGGCAAGCAGGGAAAGAACCATTATGAAATAGTAGAAATAATCAGTGTAACGATTAATCTTCTTTTTTATGTTCATGATATATTTTTTTAAGCGAAAGTCTTGTACCGGACAAACTCATAAGAAAAGCTATAAATATTGATATTTTAAAACCGGTCATCCAGGATATTGTTTCGGCTACTAAACCGTTTTTTACTGCCCCCGGGAAAAGGTCGGGAATAGTCCATGCCCAAAGCCATGATATTATAAACGGTCCAAGAAGAACTATGCCGAGAACAAGAAGCAATATAATTGGATATAGTCCCAAAAGATACTTTTTCATTTTTACCTCCATAAAATTATAGTATAAATTTTATGAAATTACAATAAAAAAACAACAAATCTAAAATCACGACAATTCGTGAATTACCAGCCCGCTTCTTAGTTTCGGCTCAAACCATGTAGATTTAGGTGGCATAATTTTCCCGGCATCGGCTACACTAAGCAGATCATCGAGAGAAGTGGGGTAGAGTGCGAATGCCACTTTATATTCCTTCGAATTCACCAATCGTTCCAGTTCACCGAGTCCTCTGATTCCGCCTATGAAATCAATTCTCTTATCTTTTCTAGGGTTTTCTATTCCAAGTATAGGGGATAAAACATTGTTTTGTAATATGCTGACATCGAGAGACTCAACCGGATCATCGGTAATATATTCATTTTTAATGATGAGCCTGTACCATTTATCATCAAGGTACATGCCGAATTCCCCTTTTCTTTCCGGTTTATAAGGTCTATTCTCGCTGAATTCGCTGATCTGAAATATTTTGCTCAACTTTTCTAAAAATTCCGCTTCGCTATTTCCGTTAAGGTCCTTTACAACGCGGTTGTAATCCATAACGTACATTTGATTATGAGGGAATATGACGGATAAAAAGTAATTGTATTCCTTTTCAGGAGAGTATTTTTTATCAGCTTTCTTCATCTTCTCCATCACTCTTACAGCTGCTGCTGATCTATGATGTCCGTCAGCGATATATAGTGTACTTATTTCTTTGAAATTATCGATAATAAGTGACACTTCATCAGGGTCACTTATTACGAAAAGTGTATGTTGAATTCCATCTTCGCTTGTAAAATCATATTCGGGTTTTCTGTCAGTTAATTTTTCGATAATATCATCTATTTGCTTCTTTGCCCTGTATGTCAAAAATACCGGACCTGTGTTTGCATTCAATGTTTCGATATGTTTGGCTCTGTCAATTTCTTTGTCTTCTCTGGTTAGCTCATGTTTCTTTATGATGTTCTTTTTGTACTCCTCACATGATGCTGCCGCAACAATACCTGTTTGCACATGATTGCCCATCTTTTGCCTGTAAATATAAAACGAGGGATTTTCATCTCGTTTGAGATATCCCTTTTCTATTAACATGTTTAAATTCTCTTTTCCTTTCTGATAAACCGTATCACTGTATAGATCGGTATTTTCCGGTAAGTCTATTTCCGGTTTTACGACGTGTAAAAAACTTATTGGATTATTCTTTACGTATTTCCTCGCCTCTTTGGAATTTATCACATCATATGGGGGGGAAGCTATCTTGGAAGCGTACTTCTTCACTGGTCTTAGTCCTTTGAACGGTTTTATATTTGCCATGATTACTCCTTTTTTTATTTTTAGTTATTATATAAAGGATTTCAATGATGTCAAGTGGAGGAGCGAGCATTGAAATATTACATTTTCAAGCAGGTTAACAATGTGAAATTCAAGGGGATAGGGCTCTGGAACTATTTCGGATGTATAAGTAGGAGATACCGCATTATTATTTGTAAAATAATATTCAAGAAAATAAAGTAAACTGCTATTTCAAAGGGGAATGTTTTCGTGCGTTGAAAAATCTCTTTTGACAATCCTGTTATAATTCTATATAATGTCTTCGAAAGAATACAAGGAGAACTCTTGTTTTATATCGTAATTCCGTCTCTTTTATTTCTCGTAGCGCTAGTTGCACCGATTATAGGAAGCGGTGGCGGCCCGTTAAATGCCCCGATTTTATATTGGGCCGGATTAAATTTTAAAACACAAGCTATTCCTTTGAGTCTGCTTTTGAGTATTATAACGACAGTTACGGCTGGAATAAACTACATGCGACACAAACTGGTTAGATTTGATATAGGTCTTCCGGTTATGATTGTTGCCGTGTTCATGGCTCCTTTGGGAGCAACTATGTCAGCACTTATAAAGCAGGAAGTTCTTATTATAATATTTGCCGCACTGGATTTTGTCGCCGGTTTTTTAGTATTAACCGGATGGATGCCTGTTTTTCATATAGAATCGAAGCGTTGGAAGTGGATAATAGGACTTTTTGTAGGGGGCACTCTCGCATTTTTAGCAGGGCTCATAGGTAGAGCGGGGGGACCTCTCTTTATATTGCTTCTTCTTGTCATTGGTTATGAGGGGAGGGAAGCTGCTGCCACGGGAATTGTCATTGCGGCGTGCAGTTCCATAACCGGTTTTGTAGGGCATATACCTCACATGCAAATGAACTGGCCTCTTGCCATAATAAGCATTATAGCTGTTTTCATAGGGAGTCAAATAGGTTCACATTTTATGATAAGAAAAGTTAGTAATAAAAATGTAAAGAGAGCTTTTTCCATACTTCTCTTGTTAGTTGCCACCAAACTCATTTTTGATGCACTTCATATCATGTCTTAGTATTTCGTTTGAGTTTACGGAGCAACCGTCTTTTTCTCTTTTCCAACTCATCGTATAAATGTTTTAGATTATTGTTTTCCAATTCTCTCATTAAACGACATTTATCGAGTCCTTCATTTGTTATTTCTAATGCCACATCAATTCGTTTTGTTTTATGTTCATGGTATTTGGCGAGTTCTATGATAGCGTAGAGTTCGTCCTTTTCCTCTTCCCAAAGTAGAGAGGCTTTATGGATATCTTCTCTTTTAAGCAGCATTGACAGACTTTTTTTCGCCTCTTTGCGTAGAGTATCATTGTTTCCTCTTTGAATAATATTTTCAAAATGTATTTTTGCTTCACCCGAAATACGCTTGTTTTTTAAATAATTTGCTGCGGAGAGTGATACGAGTTCGTGAGGAGATTCGGAGGGGTTTTTCATTAGCGTATTGAGGAGTTTAATTATGAATGCGAGGGAAAGAATATCCAGTCTATTATGTTCAATTACGGCGTGTATCTTTTCATCATTGCCACTTTTGAGGAAATCGAAATATACATAGGGAATAAGAGCTCCGGGAATATCATCATGACGGGTATAATTTAAAATTCCTCTCTCAATGTTCTGTAGTGATGCACTCCCGAGATACCTTCTGAAAAAGGCTCTGCATGGATAGAGAAGATCGATGTGGTTAAGCTCTGCGAGTCGGGATGAAATCCTGTTCAAAATAAATCTGCTTTCAAGAATATGTGTATCGAAGCCCTTTCCGTTATATGATGCAATATAATCATATTTGTTTATAATTTTGTTAACCTCCTCCAACATAGCATATTCCGCAGAGGGGGATTTTAGAAAAAACTGTTTGGTGATAAAACTCTCATTGATAAAATATCCGAATCCGATGAGGAAGGGGATTGTCCCCGTTCCGCTTGATAATCCTGTTGTTTCCGTGTCAAAGAAAAGAACATCTTTTATATCAATCGCAGGATTTTCGGGTAGTGTAATTTTTGTTATCTCCTCCAACTGAAATGTGGCATTCAGAGTATATTTCCCCAATGTCAGAGGGAAAGGATGCCGGTTTTCGTATATTTTGAAAGTACTATCTATGTCCGGTTTTCCCCTTCCGACTTTCTTTGATAGGCGATTCAATTGATCTTCAATTTTCATGGGACAGGATAAATTTTATGAGATTCAGTGCATTTTCTTTTCCATGTACACCTACATCGAGAGCGGGGCCCACGCAAGACGGGCATCCGTTTTTGCAAGGACATCCCGTGATGAGTTCCCCTGTTTCGATCAGGATATCATAGAAGATATCCATAAGTCTTCGAGAGAGTCCTATACCATTAGGGTAATTGTCGTAAATAAAAATTGTCGGTTTATCGGTTTTAGGGTAGTGCACGTATGTGGAAATGTTTATATCTCTGGGATCGCACATCAGGTGTATTGGGGCAATGTTTCTCAATACATTTGCGAATCCTCTCATTGCACCGACAAAATCGTCATCGTTAATCCCCTTTTCCTTGTGATCATAATTTAATTCGATCCAAACGGCGCTTGTATCCATTTCAAGCTCAGGTAATTCGATTTTACCCCAACCTATATTTTCATGGGTGAACAGTTTTATCTTTTTAAATATCGTCGGAGTACTGCGAACGCTTATATCTCCGTAAGTCAATTTCCCGAATCCGAAATGTTTCTCTTCGTCCTCGTGTAGTACATCTATACTGGTTTTCATTTCCGCATCAGTGTAGTAGTTAACATCAACCCTTTTTACATACGCTTTTTTCCTTTCCCAATCGAGATTGTCCACATGGTATTGAATTCCTCTATGTATATAGATTGCATCTTTGTGAAGTAACATAGGAGCACTGAAATAATCCATTTCCCCGATTACTTTACCGGGAGGATTCGATATGTCGACAATGACAAAATTCTCTGTGGTAGCACTTCTCAGGCTTATCTCTTCGGCAGGATATATTGCCTCTGTCCAGTGCCATTTATCTCCCGAATGATGGAGTATACCATTATCTTCGAGGTATTTCAGTATTTCATCCGTAGTGTCAACACCGAATTTCTCTCCGTCGGAAAATGGTAGTTCGAAAGCGGCACATTTTATGTGATTGATTAAAATTATAAGATTATTGGGATTTATAATGCCCGATTCAGGGGAATTCCCGAAGAAATAAACGGGATGATTAATCATAAATTGGTCTATGGGAGCACTTGAGGCAACTATTATGGAGATTGCCGTTGAATTTCTTCTTCCTGCTCTCCCCGATTGTTGCAGAAAACTCGATATGGTACCCGGATAACCCGCCGTGATAGAAACATCGAGACTCCCTATGTCTATGCCGAGTTCAAGCGCATTTGTACTGATTACGGTTGTTATTTTCCCCTCTTTCAAATTTTTCTCTATATTTCTTCGTTCGAGAGGAAGATATCCTCCTCTATATCCCTGGATAATCTCGGGATTCTTATGCATTTTTTTTGCCTTTTCTTTTAAGTATGTTGTAAGCAGTTCGACCGCCGTCCTCGTTCGTACAAATATTATTGTTTTAATATCGTTTTTTATGAAATGCTCGGCAATTCTCATCGTCTCTTTTATGTATGATGCCCGTATTCCCAGTTCATAATTTACAACAGGAGGGTTATATAGAATATAGTGCTTTTCCCCTGCAGGAGCGTAGTTTTTTGAGACTAGCGTTACTTCTTCTTCAATTAATTTTTCGGCGAGTTCTTTCGGATTCTTAATTGTAGCTGAAGAGAGAATGAAAATCGGGTCGGACCCGTAAAAACGGGCAATCCGTTTCAATCTTCGTATGACATTTGCTACATGACTGCCGAATATTCCCCTGTATTGGTGCATTTCATCTATTACTACATATGTCAAATTGGAAAACAATCTGCTCCATTTCGTGTGGTTTGGCAGTATACCCTGATGGAGCATATCCGGATTCGTCACGACAACATTTCCGACATTCCTGATTGCTTTTCTCGCACTTACAGGCGTGTCCCCGTCGAAGGTAAAGACTTTAAGCCCTGCACCTGTCAGCTCGTTTAGATTCAAGAGCTCGTGGAGCTGATCCTGAGAAAGGGCTTTTGTCGGAAAAAGGTAAAGAGCTCTCATCGAGCTATCTTTAATGAACTCATCCATGACGGGAATATTATAGCATAGTGTTTTGCCCGAAGCAGTTGGTGTTACAATAACGGTGTTTCTTCCTGCGCGCACGAAAGAAATTGCTTCCGCTTGATGTTTGTAAAGTTCGAAAATACCGCTTTCAGATAATGCATGCTTTAATTTGTCGGAAATATCTGCAGGAATTGACGAATAACTCCCTTTTTTTGGGGGGACAGTCTCCCACTTCGTGACATTTTTCATAAAGGAGTTGTTCGATTTTAGGGAATCAATTATCTGATCTATATTCATGTATGGTTTCCTCAATTATATTCAAAAACTCGTTAAAATTATTCTGGAAAGAGTATTGTTTTACAGTTTTTAGTTCTTCGGTAGTAAATCGCTTTCCGTTTAACATTTTAATTAAACCACGAGTTAGGGACAATAAATCGGTCTTTTCTGTAAGGTATAGATTTGGTAAATTAATTTTTTCAATGTAATCGTACCGTTTCGCAAGTACTTTTACACCACTTGCGATGAGGTTAAAAACGCTATCTGTGGGAAATGGTTTATCTGCCGGAATTAATGCACATTGCGAATTGTTGTAGAGAACGGAAAGATGAAAGCGACTTTCGGGGTGTATTATACGTATTGATTCGGGTATCTTTTTGAATTCTGATTTTTCGTCGTTTGTGAGCATTATAAAATTCGCTTCGTATTCAAATATGGAAAACAGTTCGGCAATATCAAAAAATCGAGCAATTTCTTTGTTTGTAAAATTCAGTGGCGGGAGAATGATATTATTCCCGTCGGGGAAATCGTATTTTTCGAGAATCTCGTCAAAATTTTCCTCGTGGTAACGAAAAATTGATCTATTGTAAAAACTCTTCCATATCAATGCTTTCGGATTTTTTTTATGGAAAAGAGAGCTAAGAGTGCTCAGAGAATATTCATCCGAATAGATTAGAGTAAATTCTGAATTATGAATTTTAATGTATTCCGGTATTCCTGCTTCATTGAAAATGTTTGATTCGTCTATTTCAGCCATAACAAGTACTGGGATTTTAGGAATCCTCTTTAGAAGCAGAAAGGGTGTAATATGTGAAAAAACAACGGCATCGAAACTGTATTTTCCGGTTATTTCATTTAACTTCAATTCAAGAGTTTCCCTTAATATTTTTATATTTTCTGCAGAGAGGTTATGATAGAGGGTATTACTAAAGTTACATTTTTCATAAACGGGAATTTCAAAGGGGAGTTGAGTCGAATTAAAAACAATATTTTCAGCGTTGAAAGGATGTGTATCATTTTTCGTATATTCGAAAGAAATTACCGTCACGGTATGCTCGTGTTTCAGAAGTTCCATCGCTATATTTTGAGTTTTATAGCCGATTTCCGACTCGTCGAGAGGGGCATCGGACACGAGTAAAATATTCATATCACAATGATACTTTTATGAGGGTTCTTTGTCAAGAAGATGGGATAAAGCAAGTATATTTCTTTTATTACTGATTCCTCTGTTAAATAGCCCTGTCCGGATATTGTCCATTGCTCACTCGCTCTTTTACCTCCCTTATATCTGTTAGGTGGTTAATATGTTCATATTTATCCGCCGAAACTTTAGTGCAGGCGACCTATCTACCATTGTTAATGTGTAAGAATTTGACATAATATGGAGTAAAATGTATAATAATAACAACACAAGGGAGGTGGTAATGGAAATATTTATGTTATTTTCCATATTTAAAATAAAAGTAAGAGCTTTATTCTTTGTAATTATTGTGCTT
>QNBC01000008.1 GCA_003641665.1 candidate division TA06 bacterium | reverse complement strand
TATAGTACATTTTCCCGGCATATTATCAAACTCCACTCCAAGGTCGTAGAATATTTCCGATGATGGGCCACATGCTCCTTGCCCTCCTGCAGGTCCCCAAAAATTTGATTTATCTCCGAGTTTAAATATTCTGTTACTTTCAAGTCCTACTTCATTTTGCCATATACCATACGCTTCATCATCGGATTCATGAACGGTAACATACATCTTATTCATATCTAATTTTAATGTTTCGGTGAGGAATTCCCACGCCCAAACAATAGCATCTCTTTTAAAATAATCACCAAAAGAAAAATTACCAAGCATTTCAAAAAAAGTATGATGCCGAATTGTTTTTCCGACATTCTCCAAATCGCTTGCTTTTCCTCCTACCCTGAGACATTTTTGACAAGAAACAGCTCTCTTGTAAGGCGGTTCTTCAATGCCAGCAAAATAAGGCTTGAATTGCACCATTCCC
This sequence comes from candidate division TA06 bacterium, assembly GCA_003641665.1. Taxonomy (GTDB): domain Bacteria; phylum Hydrothermota; class 32-111; order QNBC01; family QNBC01; genus QNBC01. The sequence goes on along the minus strand of QNBC01000008.1, from coordinate 25,014 downwards.
GCCACTGTAAAGAGTAAAGTGGGGTCAGCCGGTATTAACGGAGCACTTTTAACGATAGTATGTTCTCTTTCTTTAAAATATTCCAAAAATATATCTCTTAATTCCTTTCCTGTTCTCATAAAGCTCCTTTTCTTTACTTGATTAATTTATAACTTTTTTCTCAGTTCAATATAATCTTCTTTTGTAATTTTGCCTTCCTTAAGTTGTTCATCTAACTCCTTCAGGTGTTGTTCTCTGTGTTTATTGCTAAATGAACTGGTTCTGGCATTGTAAATCAAAACAAGAGTTACAAATCCCAAAACAAATACGGCAAGAAAAAACAACAATGCAACCATAACCATTATATACAACAATATAGCTGTTTTGTAAAGGTTACAATACTCGTACAGTTAGATATGTCTATCATTAACAATAAAAATTCTCTTGAAAAAAGTATATTATATGTTATACTCATAGCAAGAAAAATAAAAGGAGGTAATATGGGCATAGAAATAAACTCCCGTCTTTCCAGCAATATTAAAAACATGAAAAGAAGTGTTATTAGGGAGCTCCTAAAACTAACTTCAAAACCAGAAATTATTTCTTTTGCAGGAGGTCTACCCGCCCCTGACACATTTCCAATCGATGAAATAGCTGATATTGCAAAAGAGGTTGTTCTTAATCACGGTAAAACAGCTTTGCAGTATGGTTCCACCGAAGGTTTTATTCCATTAAAAGAGGAGCTGATTAAATTCCTCAAAACAGACGGCATTTCCGTTAGTGAAAAACAAATAATCATTACTTCCGCATCTCAACAGGGATTGGATATCGTAGGGAAAATTTTTATCGATCCGGGAGACACGGTAATAGTTGAAAGCCCCACATATGTCGGGGCTATTAGCGCATTTAATAGCTACAAAGCAAAGATGGTCGGTATCGAAATGGATGATGATGGAATGAGAATGGACCTTCTCGAGGAAAAGCTTAAAGAACTGGATAAGAAGGGAACACACCCAAAATTCATCTATGTGATCCCTGATTTTCAAAATCCGGGTGGGGTCACACTTTCATTGGAAAGAAGAAATAAGCTTCTCAGCATTGCTTCCGAATTTGATTTGATAATTATAGAAGACAGCCCTTACAGAGCTATAAGATACAGAGGAGAAACAATTCCTTCATTACAATCCATGGATAATGAGGGAAGGGTGGTTTCCTTATACACATTCTCAAAAATCCTATTCCCCGGCATGAGACTCGGCTGGGCAGCGGGTCCCGAAGAGATTATCGACAAATTTGTTGTAGCAAAACAGGCAATGGATCTCTGTACTCCCCCATTTAATCAGGCCATTGTTACGGAATATTTAAAACGAGATAAGTTGCAAAGTAATATAGAATCAACAATTGAAGAATATCGCCAGAAAAACCAGTTAATGCTCGAAAAACTCGATGAATATATGCCAGATGGTAAAGGACTTAAATGGACAAAACCGGACGGGGGATTGTTTCTCTGGCTAACATGCCCCGACTACGTTAATACCGAGGAGATGTTTTACGATGCTATAAAAGAAAATGTGGCATATGTTGTCGGATCCGCTTTTTACGGTGAAAATCCTAAATACAATTCCTTGCGTCTTAATTTTTCATATCCCACATTGGAAGAAATCGACGAAGGGGTAAAAAGACTTGCAAAAGTGATAAGCAGCAAACTAAAGTGAATTTTTAACTTTAAATTTGATAATAAATATAAGGAGCTTTTACGCTCCTTATATTTTTATGATTTTATTTGTAAAATTTTTGTATTTGACTATGTAAATACCCGGTCTAAATTCTCTTATATCGATAATAAGATTGTTTGATTTTGTTGTTATCTTCGGAAACATCTCTCTACCGATTATATTTATTACTTTCAAATCATATTGGGAAAAATTGTTGGGAATGACGCATTTTATTGAAGTTCTCGATATACTGTTTATCAATTTAAAAATATTCTCTTTACGCTTTTTCTTTACTATTGATATACCATTTACACCGTTATCAGGTAGAACATTAATATTATCTATATACCACCCCTCATAGCCTGTTTCATTATATGTGGAAGCAACGAATTTAAGCTTAAAGCTGTCTCCGGCAGGATATTTCTCGAAAAAATAAGTCTTTTTTAACCAATTACCGGATGCCCCGGAGTAACTGTCGAGAAAACTCCAATCTCCGTCTTTTCCTGCAAATAAGAGGGCAAAATCCCATCCCGCTTGCAAATCAAACCATGTTTCATACTGTAAGACCATTCTCCCCGTGGATCTAATCCATGGAGATATCAACGAATCATTAACGTAATAACCGAGACTATCTTCTCCCACTCCGAATCTAAAGCTATACGGCGAAGAATAGTATCTTTTCGATGAAACATGAGCAATCCCATACATCTCCCATCCGTAGGGGGTTAACGAATCCACCGTTTCGGAAAAGTTGTTCCAGGAATAAAGCAAATACAATGTATCTTCACCTACCGATATACCATATAAACTGTTAGGGAAAACAGTTGAAATTGTATCAATACCTATACTAAAAGATGCAGAATCATCGGGATACAAAGCATTTATCGGGACACTATCTTCCGTAACATAAATATTTGGTTCCAGTGAACTTATATGCACAAATCCACTTTTAAAATAACCGCTACCCCCGTTTTTAATGTTAACCACAATCGAGGATGGGAAATCCGAAATAGTGAATTCGTCCTCTTTCAAGGTTAATTTTCCGGTTTTAACATCGAAAAAGATTGAATCTTTTAAAAGATTACCGTTTAATTTAATATAAAATACAGCAGTAGTATCACTTACATTCCCTATATCTACAATAAATTTCAATGTATCGACGCTATTTAATCCGATGGAATCGAGGACTATTACAGAATTACCTATGTTCACAAATCCGTCATAACTATTAAATGTAAATTCCGGGTTATAAACAGTTGTATCCGACTGATTTGCAATAACCATATTTAATGTATCGCTTTCACCCGGGTTAAAACATCTGTCATTACCATCTTCAATGAAGGATCTAACATATTTAATGCCATAAGCAAACATAAAAGTATCGGAAAACAGGAAATGGTTGTTTTTGTAAACATATATTACATCATCTGTATCGGGGTTTTGCAAGGACAATACAACATGTCCCGATAAATCGCTTCTCCCCCTTGCAATAAGAGAATCTCCGAGAAATACGGATGCAACTGCATTACCAACAGGACCTTTATAATCCGAAATATTCAGAATGACTTCGCTTTCACCTGCAAAATAATCATATGAAACATTCAATTCTCTTAGGGAATCGGTCCTCAAAAATGTAGATGGATCTCCCATTAAAACCAAGTTGTACTCCATCCATCTATACGTATTTTCGGTAGAAGCGGACGGTGCAAAAACCTCTCTATTTCTGGCAACGAGCTCTCCGATGGTATGCTCATTTCCGTCGAACAGATTCGAAAAAAATAAACGTTGCATTAAATCAGTTGAACTCTCACCCGAGTAATATCCTATATACCAACCGAATCTTGCATCACCTATATAATATCCTCCTCCGCTCGTCGCCCTCAAATAATGCTCCGCCATGCAATCCGTATCATATGATGCACTTATACACGATGTTGTATACAAAAGGGTCGGGGTTTTTTGTACATTGGTTAATGTATCTGCATTATCATAACTAAAAAAATCCTGCCCTATGCTAAATCCGTATGAATTACCATGATTGGAATGTATTAAATAATTAAAACCGCTGTTCAACGAATCCATAAATTCAGGTAAATATACTTGACTACCATTGCCATCATACAGCCTTGATTTCTTAAAATACTCCGGAAAAGAAGTTAGAATAGTATCCAATCCTATAGAAGCATCCGTATATGAATCAAGAAAACCGGCACTTGCTAAAACAGAACAATTATTTCTTAAATATTCCCCTTTCTCATATGTATAAATTTTATTTAATATGGCTTGTAATTGATCAATATCGTTAAAACTTATTCGTCCCACATAAAAATCTGGGAGCATATCCACACTATCTTCGATCTCACCATAAATCGTGTTGTTATTGGCGTTCCAACTACCGTCCACATCTCCGTAATAGTAATCGGTAGGTATGGAATCATACCACCACCCCTCACCGCTTGCCATAGCAAAGGCATATCTCGTTGGGACTATTTCAACATCACCTGCAATTAAAACATACTCTATCCCTGAATCCTTCAATGTTTTAATGTAATTTCTTATCTTATCCGGATTATCCGTACCACTATAATTATCATAAATAAATTCAGTGGAACGTACAATGGGGGAATATCCTTCTATTTTCTTTAATTTTCTGTATTCAACGAAACTGTCGGAATATAACGAATCTGTTATAACGACTATACCTGGGTAAATATTATCATTTCCCGGATAATTATTCACATTTGGTGCGGTAATATGAATTTTATTGTAATAGATCAATTCCTCGGACGAAGGATAATATTTGAAGGGAGACATCAAAATTTTCGCATATAATCGTCCTCTTATTTTTCCATAGCCAACAACTTTTACAATTTGATCAGGAACGGCTTTAGAGGAATTATAGGCAGTTGTATCAAAAATAAATTTGTATACTGAGTTCGTTTTACACGGATACGCTTTCTGAGTAGGGGTGATTGTAATATTTTCAAAAATAGTGGAATCGATAACTGTGTATGTTATCCCTTTTTCGCTGGAGAGAACCGGTATAAGCGTATCTTTATACGGGAGCATGGGATTACCGTTTCCGGGAAAGTAATGGAATCCCTCTAATGAAATTTTACTATAGCTTCTAAAGGGGGTAATCCGCAGATTTCCGAAATCAATATCTATTTCATTTGCTTGCAAGAATAATGTAACAAAAAACAGAAATATAAGAAAGGAGTAAAATTTTCTAAACAATATTCACTTCACCTTTAATGTATGAAATATAGTAAGTCGCCGAACTCTTAAGATCTCCCACTATATCTTTTACTTTATCATCAAAAGCACTATAAGCAACAGCACAAATAATGGAAATAGTCACACCAAGTACAGTGCTAACCAATGCTTCGGCAATACCACCCATAACGAGTTGTTCTGAACCCGGGACAGATAACGAAGCCCCGTGGAATACCGATATAATCCCGATTAATGACCCCAACAATCCTAAAAGAGGGGCAATATAACTCATTACGCCAATTGCTCTTACTCCCTTTATTAAATTTCTCTCTTCCGATTCTATAGCATTATCAAGAATGTTTTGAACGCTTTCGGGAACCGCATCAAAATTTGACACACCTGCATGCATTATCTTTGCCACAGGGCTACCTTCCTGTTCGCATACATATTTCGCTTGTTCGAGATTCCCCTCATTTAAAAGATTAATTACCCTTTGTATAAACTTATCATCTTTCCCATGAGCCCTTGACAATGTCCACCACCGCTCAATTATCATTGCAATGGCATATATGGTAATAAACAAAATAAAATCAACAATCCAACTGCTTGTTATAAGCTTCAAAACATCTACACCACCAATCATAATAACTCCTTTCTTAATTCATATTATAAGATTAAACGATATTTCGCAATATTGCAAGGGAAAATTACTCTCTCATTAAAAATTCCAATATTTCACTCATATTCCCTTCCGCCAGACAAACGGAATAATCAGCAGCCCCGTAATACAATAGAAGTTTATCATTATTTTCCTCATAAACGGCACCTGTCGGGAAAACAACGGCATCGGAAACACCTACCATTTCATAGGTTTTTTCAGGTCCCAATACCCACTCTTTACTTCTCCTCAGTACTTTCCATGGTTCATGCAAGTCCAATAGAACAAGCCCTACTCTGTATAAAGCCCCCGAAGCCGTAATTCTCGCTCCGTGATAGACTATTAACCACCCCTCCTTTGTTTTAATCGGTTGTGTTCCAAGCCCCACATGGTGAGAATCCCACCAGCCGGGGCGAGTAGGTATTAAAATCCTGCTATCGCCCCAATACCTTAGATCAGGTGAAAATGATATCCAGATATGTGCCTGACCTCTAACAATAGGTCTGTGAATCAAGGCATAAAGCCCGTCAAACTTCTCAGGGAAAAGCGATGCATCTTTGTCTTCCGGTGGAAGTATCGCACCATGACGATTGAAATTGTGAAAATCCTTTGTACTCATAAGCGATACAACGGGGCCTCCCTGGGAAAATGAAACATAAGTTATTAAATATTTTTCTTCATCTTTCATATACACTATTCGAGGGTCTTCAATTCCCCATTTCTCTTCATTGTACTTGCTATTACATTCCAATGCCGGATTTCTTTCAATACTCCAATTGTCTATTCCGTCTTTACTCTTTGCAACACAGAAATGTGAAAAGCCCCTCAAATCCTCTACTCGAGGTAATAGAATCGTATGTGCACCGAATTTAATAGCTCCGGGGTTAAACACTCCACTAACCTTATAAGGAAAATTTTCAGGGGAAATAATTGGGTTTTTATCGTATCTTTCAAATAAACTCATAATAACTCCGTTAAAATTTGACAATACCACCGAACCGCGAAATAATAACAAGATCTATGAAGTAATCGTTTAATGTAAATTTTTTATATCTTACACCACCGTATATTTCGAAAACATTAAAGGAAATTCCCGCCTTCGCAGATGAAAACAAATTACCGTTTTTATACTCACAATCCCCGCCTATTACAAAATTCAAGGGCAATCTATACTCCATAGCCAGATCTAACATTAAATCATTCCAATTGTATATAGGTATTTCAAATACACTTTGCACCTTCAATTTTTCATTATACATACCGTAAAATCCACCGTAAAAAGAAATGGTTTTGGTATAAAATTTGTAATGAGGAGAAATAAAAATGAAGCTGTAGTTACCGTATTGATTATTTAGGAAATAAACTAAACCGGGAGAAATGGTAAATTCTTGCCAAAATTTCTCAGCCTTAAAATTAATTTCCGCCCCAAGGTTGGAACCGAATAACAAATTCGAATAATTAAAGTTAAATCCGTAATCTATATTTGTCGAGGGCGTTGCAGTGCGAAAAATAGGGAAAGAAGGATAATCATACACATAAAAATTAACCCCCACCGTTCCGTTCCATTCGGACGGCAATATAAAAGAAAGATCCATATCACCGGTATTATCATAATAATGGTTATAGTTTAGTGTTACACTCTTATATTTGATATTGTAAACGGAAAACGTATTGAGATTCATATTTTTGTTGGATGGTATGAATATTTGCCCTATGTGAGCATTCAATACAAAAGGGAAAAACAGAATAATAAAAAATTTTCTCATTTTTGCTTTTTGAATATATTTAGGTAAGATGATAAAAATTCTTCTTTATTTAACATTACCGGGTTAATACCTTTATCTTTTCTTTGTGAAGCGTGTTCCAAATGATGATAAAATGATTTCGAGATATAGCCAAAATCATTTTTCATTATCATTCTTACATTATTCAATCTCGTTATAATATGTGAACCATCTACAAAAAAAGTAATAAATTCTACATAAACAATAGACTTTTTCGCTTCTTTTACATTATTTATAAATTGATATAGAATAACATAGGATTCTCTCTCCTCATTACTCATAGCCTTAAATCCGTTATCGACATCCAAACCTGTAATTTCAAATTCCAAAAAGTATTTAAAATCTAATTTAATCATGGAATTTATAAGTCTTAAAAATAAATTTTCGTTTAATCCCCTCTTAATGGAAATTTTGGATTCTTCGAAGGATATATTCATAAATTTTTTCCTACGACGGTTCATCCTATACAGATAAACCAATCCCGCAATAATTATAAGAATAAAAAATATATTTAAAATTACCATAGTTAATAATAGAAAATTTTCGAGAATTATGCAACTACAATTTTACTCTTTTACAATTTTTAGAAACCTTCTCTTCCCCACTTTTAGAACTAATTTACTTTTATCATCAAACATTACATTATAATTTATATCCCTTATCTGTTCACCGTCTATTTTAACAGCTCCTTGCTTTATGAGTCGTCTTGCTTCACTTGATGAGGAAACAGTTTTACTATCGGTTAATATTTTAACTATCCAGGTCCCGTCATGAGTTTTGTATTCCTCTATATTATCGGGAATTTCTTTCTTTTTAAATACGGTATTAAAATGTTTCTGTGCTCTGTCCGCATCCTCATCTTCATAAAATATCTTCACAATTTCCTTTGCAAGATACTCCTTTACAAATTTAGGATTTTCTCCCTTCTCGGCATAAATTTCCTTTCTGATTTTTTCCATATCGTTTTCATTTAAACCGAGAACCAGATTCAAATACGTATCAATAACACTATCCGGTATGGACATAGTTTTTCCATACATGTCTTCCGGGGTATCACTAAAAGCAATATAATTTCCCAAACTTTTACTCATCTTCCGGACACCATCTAATCCGGGCAAAATCGGTAAAGTGATTGCTATTTGAGGTTCGATACCGTATTCCTGCTGCATGTGCCTTCCGGCTAAAAGATTGAATTTTTGATCGGTACCTCCAAGCTCTATGTCGGCTTCAACAATAACGGAATCATATGCCACTAGAAGGGGGTATAGAAATTCAAGAATACTTATCGGCTGTTGACTTTTATATCGCTTTTCAAAATCATCCCTCTCAAGCATCCTCGCAACTGTATATCTTGACGCTATATCTGCAATTTTTCTAAAATCAAGATTCTTAAGCCATTCACTATTATACCTTACAATTGTTTTTTCTCTATTTAAAATTTTAAATACCTGATCCAAATAGGTTTTGGAATTTTTTGCAGTCTGTTCGGGTGTAAGCATTTTTCTAGTTTTATTGCGGCCTGACGGGTCTCCGATCTGAGCTGTAAAATCACCGATTATAAAAACGATTTTATGCCCGAGATCTTGCAATTCTTTCAGTTTCCTAAAACAAACATAATGTCCCAGATGTAAATCGGGAGCAGATGGATCAGCTCCGTATTTAACTATAAGCGGTCTGTTATAAGACAACTTATGAAGAAGCTCCTCCTCCGAAATAATCTCTGCCGTACCGTTTTTTATTATTTTTAAATCGTCCATGCTCATAAAAATGGCGGCAAAGGGACTCGAACCCCTGACACGTGGATTATGATTCCACTGCTCTACCAACTGAGCTATGCCGCCAACATACTAATATCCGAATTGATACCTGTAATCTTCTATTTTACTCTTGTCAATAAGCTCCTTCAACCAGTCGTTGAAAACTTCCTGTTGCTTCATTGATTTTAACTTAGAAACAAAATTTGTCAAGATCTTTTTTAATTCATCCTGCGAGATATCTTTCTTGTTGATAACTCTAAGAATAGTATATTTATTACCAACTTTGAACGGTTTTGAAGTCAATCCCTCTTTGAGTGAAAAAGCCGCTCCATTGAACTTCAATTCATTTCCTATTCCGGGTATGTTAGAAAACATAGTTATATCACTCATCTTATAATATTTTCCTTTTCTATCCTCCACCGCCCCTTTGAAGCTTTTACCTTTCTGTATAAGTTTATATGCACCGGCTGCTCTACCACGGGTTATAATCTGCGCTGTTGCAAACATCGTGGAATCTTTTACAACATCTTTAACTTTATCAAAAGGTAAAAGAGTAGAATCGTACTTAGCTATAATGGAAGCAACTATAAAATACTTGCCGGTGTTCACGGCATAACTTATATCTCCACTCTTATGGTTCTTTAAAAATTGTTTTAATTCCCTTGTTTCTCCGTATTCTTCAATAACAGGATTATCCATATCAACAAGCTTAAACGTATCAATACTCAATTTTGCATTTTCAGCAGCTTTCTCAATACCAATCTTATCGGCAATCTTAGTGAAATTGTCGGCATTCTCTTTTATATTATATATCGTTTCATCGGAAGGTAACAATTTTATAAGAATATGTGCGACTTTTACGCTATCTCCTCTATTTGAATACACTTTAACAATATGCCAACCGTATTTTGTTTTGAAGGGTGTGCTTATTTCACCACTTTTCATTGAAAATGCAACTTTTTCAAATTGAGGAACCATCATTCCCCTTTTAATCCACCCCAACATCCCGCCGTTAGCAGCACTACCCGGATCCTGAGATATTGTTTTTGCTTCTTCGGCAAAATCTTTCCCGCTCTTAACTTCATTGTATATCTCCTTGATTTCCGAGTAGGCAAGATCCTGATCGGTTATACTCGGTTCAATGGGAAATCTAACAACGGCAATGTCAGCTTTATTTTTAATTATGAACTGATTTTTATGTGTCTCATAGTACTCTTTTCCTTGAGATTCCGTATAATTTACGCTTTGCATATCATTTGCAATTGGAAAAACTCCGTATTCTATCGTTTCTTTCTGATAATTTTCAACTATATTCCTTATGATTTCATTGTCCGGCAATGCAATAAAAGAAGTAATATAATCCTGTAATTTCTGTTTTGGGATAACTTCTTTAAGTTGTGCAGCATACATATTCACGTATTGGGAATTGCGCGGATCCTGAATGATAGCTCTGTACTTATTTATGTCAAATTTACCGTTAGTGAACAACGAGGTATCGTTCATAACATTTTGCGGCGGACTATTTAAAATAATATTCATTATTTCTTTGTCACTGACATCAAAATGGAGTTTGTTAATCTCCTCATTCATCAATACATCGGCAACCATCTGGTTAAAGATTCTATCCGAAACGACTTTTTTCTGTTCCGGACTCAATTCCCCGTATTGTTTCCTTAATTGCTGCAAGGTTTGAGAATAGTTCTTCTCAAATTCGGTATAACTGATTCCTATACCATTAACACGCCCTACTATGTTAAGGTTTTTGGCATTACTACCCTTTGAAGATGCAACATCCATTCCCCATTGTAGAAAAATAAATAGTACAAAAATAATGATTGCAGCCCATATGAAAATTACAAGTTTCTTCCTGATTTTCGAGATTACCATATTCAACTCCTTTTATTTAATTAAGCGGAGAGGCAGGGATTCGAACCCTGGATAGGATCACTCCTATAACTGCTTAGCAGGCAGCTGCCTTCAGCCACTCGGCCACCTCTCCAAGCTTATGGCGGAGGGCGAGGGACTCGAACCCCCATGGGCAAAAACCCGGCGGTTTTCAAGACCGCTGCCTTACCAATTAGGACTAGCCCTCCAAGCTTTTGCAATATATCATTAAACAATATATGTGTCAAGATAAAATGTTTCTTACAATATATTGCATAAATAATATACAATGCAGTGAAGAGCAATTCAATTTTTATAAATCAAATCATAGAATTTATTTATGTTATTACAGCATTAAAAAGAATAATTTTATTTTTTATATGCAACTTTTGCACTTTTTAAATTTATATTATTGACAAAACATAAAAAATTTAGTATATATTAATTAAGTAATAAAAAAAGAGGTATTTATGAGAAAAGCCATAATTGTATTTATTGCACTTTTGCCTATGTTTTCATATGGCAATTATTTTAGCAATAAATCCATCATCCCCCGGAAAGGTAAAAATATTATCTTAAACAGTAAGAAAACAAATGTTACTCACAAAACGGCATTAAAGATTACAACAAGTACCCTCGATCTATATTCCGATTCACGTACCCAAAACGAATTTCTGAAATATTTTGATTTTGGGAACGGTTATACCGCTTGGAGCGATGATCCGCTTTTTGAGGCAGTTCGATTCACCCCTTCTCAATACCCGTGCATCATCGATTCCATTATGCTTGTCGCTTATATTGATAGAGGAGTTCCCTCGACACCCGACACGGTCTTTATCTGTGACGACGATTCCGGAAGCGCTATCCCGGGCTCAGTACTTTCTTCCTTTACATTTTCATGCTCTGGAAGTGATGGAACTATCGATACTGTGATTGTGGTCACTAACGGAAATGATACGATAACAAGCGGAGATTTTTGGATTGAGTATAGAACAGTTTCCAAGGGAAGAAACAGTATTTTATTAATGTCGGATAATAACACTCCACCTGCTAATATAAACTATTGGTCGACCGACAGGCAAATGTGGAATCTGGACGATGTTAACGAACCTTTAGCCGTTTATGTCACATATCAGGAAAACGCTCAAATCGCTTTCGATAGGGACACAATTAAAATAGTATACCCGTTCAATAAAAACAATTTCTCTCCTTCAAGAGCAGGATTGGATTCATTGTATTATCATTCCATAGAAACGGATAATGAGGTTAATTATTTTACCAATCTTAATCTCTATAATGCCGTACGCTTTACTCCTCCGCAATATCCGGTTACAATCGAATCAACAAAAATATTCTTCTATGCTTCTGATTCAGGCAATTTTCAAGATACGCTTTTTCTATGGGAAGATAATTCGGGAACTCCCGGTAATTTGATTAAAGCGGTTATATGGAGCGCCGATTTTGCAAATCCCGGAGTTTATGCCATGAGTATTCCCCTCAATAACACATTCTATTCCGGTGACTATTGGTTGGGAACAGTCAGTGATACAAATAATAGCGGCGATTCCCTCTTACTCTGTTCGGACACCACAACAGCAAATAACTCCGGAAGGAATTACTATAGCTGGAATCGTCAAAGCTGGACTCAATTACCCAATAATTATGGAGAATGGGGTATAACATCTTATTATAGATACGCAGGTACCGATAGCGGGATGTTTTACATTGTAAACCCACCCACATCCTCAGCGGATCTCTATGTATCGGATATTTTCACATATAACAATTCTTCGTGGATTCTCGACATTTCTCCCACAACTCTTACCATATCTCCCGGAGATTCAGCTCCCGTATATATCAATGTTGATACATTTGCATTACCTCCTAATAATTATATTGATTCTCTCGAAGTGGTCTCTAATGCTGCCAAATCACGTAATTCATCGTTTATCCCTATAATCCTCGATTATAATTCGGGATTACATGCAGGAATAGCCACTAAAAAAACAACCTCGAATACTCATCTGTCAACTATTATTCTGAATAATATTTCCGATGATAAATTGTATCTTCCCAAAAAAGTTTTGAATAATAAGAACATTTCGACTTTTGTATTTGACTTGAGCGGAAAAATATTGTATACATGCAAAGATATGAAGAAAGGGTACATAAATATAAAGGAGTTTCCTGCCGGAATCTACTTTATTAAAATAAACACCAATGATGTGTCCTATACAGACAAGTTTGTCAAGATTCAGTGAAAGAATGAGAGTTTTTGCTCTCATTCTTTTTTTTCTGATTCCCTTAAAAATACAATCGGATATAATCGTAAAGATACCTGATTATAAATATCTTGAATCTCACTATCCCGAAAGCGATGGACTGCCAACTTACCAATTTTTCATTCCGTCAGGTATTTACAACGGCAAATTAGATTATTCGCTGATATCCCCACAAACGATTCGGACTTCACATAAAAAAACGGATACAAAATATCCGTTAAGCTATATAAAGATACTGGAATTTACCGGAAATATCGAGTACAACAGACAACGTTTAGCCTCTTTCATAATAAAACCCGCTCTAAGAAATGGGGATAGCATAATTTTATATAGAGAATTGGTAATCCATACGTCTAATGACATTCCTTTAATCGAAAATAACGGCTATATTAGTTCGTTATTACCTTCTTATTCTACTGTTAATATGAGGGAAGATTCATCCTATTCCTGGCAAAAACCGGTGGATATCCCCCTTCCGGGGGACTCCAAAGTGGATTATGTAATTGTTACCGATAGTGTATTCATAAATCAATTTAAACAATATCAGGATTTTTGGTGGTTAATGGGGCTTCGAACAAAGACCGTAACAATTCAAAGAATTTCTGAGCATTATGATGGTATTTCCATACAAAACAAGATTCGTAGATTTCTTCAGGATGCCGTCACTAATTGGGGTACCAAATATGTACTTTTAGCAGGTGATAACAATACCATCCCCATAATCTACTTTCACAACAATTTTTACGGTAAATGGCTCGATTCTCCAACGGATATGTATTATTCATGCCTTGCCGGAAATTGGAATGCCGATTTTGATTATTACCTCGGAGAGGCTCCGTCGGACAGTGTTGATCTCATGCCGGATGTTGCTCTCGGAAGATTGTCGATAAATACTTACGATGATATATCGGATTATTTCAGCAAACTAAAAAGTTATATATTGCACCCCGATACATCCATCATTAAAAAGGCATTATTTATGGGTGCGAACCTGTTTTCTTCGGGAGATGGCAAAATGTGGTGTGATACCATCTCACAATACCATTTTCCAAATAATTATTACAAAGTTGTTTTGAGTGAGATTGACGGTACATCCGCTCCCGGGAATAGCAATCAGGCGGTAATTGATTCTTTGAATAGAGGGTTTTATTTCTATTACCATAATTCCCATGGTTCGCATTCACAAATCCAATTAAAAAATTCATCTCCACGCGTATATTTAACCAACAATGATATAGACAGTCTAAATAATTCATACCCTAACATTGTCTTTGTAGTGAGTTGCTATACAAACGAATTCCCTTTTGATGTACTGGGTGAACACTGGGTATTACAACAGCACGGAGCCATTGGTTACATTGCCAGTATAAATGATGAGTTTCCCTATCCTGCAATGTATTTCGAAAAACCGTTTTTCGACTCCCTTTTTAACTCGAATTACTATAGAATCGGTGACGTTTTGAATTTGGGGAAATTGCCTATTTTGGGATATGCACAAACAGATGGTGTTTACAGGTCCATATATCTCTTTGAAAGCCTTGAAGGAGATCCTGCTGTTCCCGTGTGGAGACAAATTCCAAAGAATTTTAACATACTAAATTTACCTGACACCATAACCCAGGGAGATTCCTTTTCCGTGCAAATATTTAGCGATATTAACGATAAAATAAATTGTAATATGATAACTCCGGATGATCATTATATACACAAAACACTCTTTTCGAACCACGTTTCTCTATTTCATCCTACCATTAACGCACCTGGTAACCTTATTATCTCATTTTATCACAAGGGTTATATCCCTCTAATAGACACAATAGTTGTAATGCAGTCTCCCAAAATTCCTGAAATAATTGACATTTCTGCTAACGACTCATTGAATAAATATCCGGATAATATCCTTGAAAACGGAGACACCGTGATATTGAATGCAAAAATTGTTAATCACGACTCCACCCCCTACTCGGTTTACATAAATTCGACCGATGACATATCACTATTGAACAGTGTTTTTCATGAAAATTCCACATATCCCAATGACACGGCAAAAATGACATTTAAAATATACATACCTTATACAGTAAAAAATCGTTCTGTTCCCATCACTTTTCACATACCCAACATTTATATTGATACGGTATATCTGGAAATTAAATCCCCTCTGATCGTCCAATCGGAACATAATATTGCAGAAAATGCTCCCGGAAAATATAAAATGACTGTTGAATTACAGAATAGGGGCAAGGGAAACGGTTTTAATTATGCGTATGTACTTTCGGCGACAGAAGGCACAAAAACGATTTTTGAACAATATGATACACTACCCCACATCTTCTACTCGGATAGCACTTATGCAATAAACCCTATAGATTTTACGTTTCTACCGGGACCTAATAACTCCATAAACGATATAGAATTTAAATTAAAGATTATCGGTATGAATGACACCTCAACAACAACCTTCTATTACGACACGCTACCCACATCGGAAATTCTGACATCTATTCCTTATAAAAAGTCCATAAAGTTAATATGGAACGATGTTCCCGGTACAAGTGCCTACGATCTATATGTTGTAAAAGATAGTGATTTCATAAAAATAAACAGAGACCCCATTAAAGACGGAACATTTTATACTGTCAACAATCTGGCGACAGATTCAACCTATAGATTTGCAATAAGAGGTTATGATAAATATATGAATCCCAGCAATTTTTCCGATTTATATTATGAAAGTACAAACCCTATTTTCTATGATAATTGGCCTATAAATAATTCAGATATCTCGCTATCTTCTATAATTCCAGCTGATTTTTCCGGTGACGGAAACATTGAAATTTTCGAAGCATTCAAGAGCGGAAAATTGTTGATGACCTATCTAAGCGGAGATACCGTGTCCGGATGGCCACAGTATATCGAGGGTGAAATCTGGGGAACTCCCGCTGTTGCAGACGTTGATAACGACGGCAAACTCGAGATAGTCGTTGCTCCCTGGTCGTCTTCAAATAAAGTCTATATGTTTAACGCCAACGGAACAATAAAGAACGGCTGGCCCAGGTATGTACAGGGAGATCCTACAAATAAGGGTTTGTATGGCGTAGCAGGTTCACCGGTAATAAGAGACATTAACGGAGACGGTACTGATGAAATTATCATAGGTGCGACCAACGGGGATATATTTATCTGGGAATCTAACGGAGCAGGATTTTTTAGAAATGACGGTTTGTTTGCAAAAAGAGAAGGTGATAACTGGGATTTAAATGTAGTATCAGCTCAGGATCCGGATGAAGATAGCATCTATACTATTTACGCGTTAAGCAGGATAGGTGAGTTTTACGAGTTTAGCACAACACAATACGATTCGGATTCGCTTGCGATTCCTCTTTCCGGGACACCGGACACTCTGCTGGGGGGGACCTACTATCAGCCAACAATCGGGAAAATAGGACCCCATCAAGGGAAAGATATCACTCTCGTTGCCGGTTATGCACTTTACCTTTTCAATGACAGTTTGACGCTATACCCGAACTTTCCAATACAGTTAAAATCTAATGTTTTTATATCTCAACCTGTTCTCTACGATGTTGATAATGACGGCTATAAGGATATTATCCTATCGGTTGGCGATTCTATTTTTTGTTATAATTATCAAGGAAACTTGTTAGACAATTATCCTTATAAATTCGGCACTGCTATGCAATCCTCACCTGTTGCAGGCACTTTAAACGATACTCCATATATTTTCATTGGTACGGGGGATCTTACAATCAATGCTTTCTCTCTATACGGGGAAAAAATGCGAGGATTTCCCATTGAAACGGAAGACAATTTTTACTGCGCTCCCTCAGTTGGAGATTCGGTTCTTGCCGCCTCGGATTATGCCTCAAACACATATTTATGGAAAATCCCATTGCAAGCACCTATATGGCCCTCCATTTACCATGATTTTCAGCATACGGGTGATGCCGAATTCCCTCTTTCAAATGTAAACGGCTTGAAACAAAAAAATATTTTAAAAGGTGAAACAAACGTTAAAATTCATGTAAGCTTTTACAACGGGATTTTTAAAATAAAAGGTATCGCTGAAAACAGCAATTTTAGTGTAAAGATATATGATTTGTCCGGTAGAAGCGTAGATTACAAGCGTATTTCTTACAATACATTAAAATTATCGTACCACAAAAACGGAGTCTACTTTATAAAAATAGACTCCGATAAAATAAAATACACCGGGAAATTTTTATTTCTGAAGTAATTAAATCACTCCCTCTTCAAATGGAATTGCAATGCTCTTTCCTCTTTTAGCCGATTCGTATATTGCAAGGATTAACTCCAAAGATTTTCTACCGCTTCTTCCATCCGTCTGTGGTTCCGCTTTACCTTCAAGAACATCAAGAACATTCTTATAGTATCCGAGATGCCCGAATCCGTAAACACTGGAAGTTTCATAATCCGCTTGCATAGCAATTTTATCATCATCGTCATAATCTTCGAATTCCCATTTCTCGATTTTATTAACGGCTAATCCGCCAATTTTTACCGTGCCCTTTTCTCCAATTATTGTAATTGAACCCTCCCAGTTCTTGGGATATGTCAACATCGTTACCTGGATCACTCCGATTGCTCCCTGTCTGAATTTTAATACAGCCGCTCCCGTATCTTCCGTTTCAATTTTTCTTGCAAGTGTTGCTGTAAATGCCGACACTCTATCAACAGGTCCTACCAACCACTGAATCAAATCCACATAGTGACTCGCTTGATTCATAAATGCACCACCGTCGAATTCCCACGTTCCTCTCCATTTTGCCATATCATAGTAACTCTGAGGTCTCGTCCAGAATACCGTTGCATTTGCAAAAAAGATTCTTCCGAATCGCCCTTTATCAATTGCCCTCTTCAAAAGAGCTATTCCTTGATTGAGCCTGTTCTGTTTTACAACAAAGAGATGCACATGGTTTTTGTCACAGGCGTGTATAAGCTCGTCCGCATCATGCAAATGTGTTGCCATGGGCTTTTCCGTCAAAACATTTATACCTCTATTTGCCGCCTCTATACCCATCTGTGGGTGTAAACCACTCGGAGTGCAGATGCTTATAAGGTCCATTTTTTCTTTATCAAGCATATCCAAGTAATTCGTATAGTAAGGAACATTAAATCTATCGGCCGCTTCTTTTGCTTTTTCCTCAACAATATCAGATACGGCTACGAGTTTCACCCTATCACTAAGTTGTTCGACAACATCAAGGTGCTTTTTTGAAATCCTACCACAACCTATCAAGCCTAATTTTATCATTCTAACTCCTCATCAACAGGAATAATATTAATATGTTCGTTTTCGATAATACCTTCATTTCTCGCATTCATTACCTTTTGGTTGTATATCGTAATAAGCGACAAAAATTTGTCTGCCTTTTTTCTATCATTAAACTTTCCGGAATGAAAAATAACATTCATTTCCCTTATCTGCTCCTCAATCTCTTCTCTAATAAAATTTCTTTCTGTTTCATTCAAAATTAAATCCGAATTATCACAGATCTCTTCCAAAATAGCCAATCTTTCTTCAATTTTTGCAAGATACTTCCTATTCATTGTGATTAGGAAGCGGGGCGGGGAATTCCCCCGTCCCGCGTATTTTTATACTGTTTTGTCAATAATTTTTATGCCTTCCAGGATCGTGTTCTTATCAACATCCAGTGTAGGCCTGAATCGGATTGATTTCTCACCGCATGGCAAAACGAGCAGTCCGTTTTTCCACATGTTGTGAAGCGCATCGTTTCTCTCTTCCGTAGTAGGTAGGTCAAAAGCACACATAAGTCCTTTCCCTCTTACATTGGAGACATTTTTGTGCTTTTTCGCAATTTTTAATAGCTCCTTGAGAAGTAAATCTCCCATTTTTGCAGCATTCTCTACCAGGTTATCCTCTACTATGATCTCAAGAAATCTCTGAGCTCTAACCATATCCACAAGATTGCCACCCCATGTTGAATTTATTCGAGAGCTTTCCTCGAATACGTTGTTTTTAACTCTGTCAACCTTTTCTCCGACCATTATCCCACATACTTGTGCTTTTTTACCGAAACAAATAATATCGGGTTCCACATCTGCATGCTGGTGAGCCCACCATTTTCCCGTAAGTCCCATTCCCGATTGGACTTCATCAACAATGAACATTAAATCATTTTCATCAGCTATCTTTTTTAGATTTTGTAAAAACTCCGGCCTGAAATGATTATCCCCTCCTTCTCCCTGTATCGGTTCTATTATTATTGCTGCAATAGTATTCCCGTATGTTTTAATTGCCTGATCGATTTCTTCATATGCTTTGTTTTCCAGAGCTTTAATCTCTTCAATATGATCTTCGATAGGAAATGTGATTTTGGGGTTTGTAATTCTGGGCCATTCGAACTTGGGGAATAATTTTATTTTACGCGGATCAAATGTATTTGTAAGGGATAACGTATAACCCGTTCTTCCGTGAAATGCCTGTTTGAAATGTATCACTTTATCCGCTTCTTTCACAATGCCTCTTTCGAAATTCAATCGTGTTTTCCAATCAAATGCCGTTTTCAAAGCATTTTCCACGGCTAAAGCACCGCCGGATACGAAAAAGAGATGTTTCATATATTTCGGCATTGCAATTCTTGCAAAAGTATCAACAAATTCTGCCATTTCAACCGTATAGATATCTGAGTTAGAGGGTTTGACAATGGATAATTTGCCGATTTTTCTAATAAATTTTGCATTGTTCATTTTAGGGTGGTTCATACCGAGCGGATTAGAGGCAAAAAAGGAAAAGAAATCGATGTACCACTTTTTATTCTTTGAATCGTAAATTTTTGCCCCTTTGCTCTTTTTCATATCAAGAACAAAATCAAATCCGTCGGCAAGCATGTACTTACCTATTGTTTCATGAACCTTTCTCGGTGTAATCTTCATAATCACAACTCCTTTCTAAATTTTTTCGGATTCTATCATATTAAACAATTAAAGTCAAATATAATCTACCCTATATCTATTCAATTCATAAATTGATTCGCTTTTGTCAAAATCATATATGTAAACCTCATCGATCAAAAGATGAGGATCGTTAATGAACTCAATCATAATATTATATTTCTGCACTTCTTCCTCAATGTAATCGATATGTTTCCCCTGTACATATCTTTCAAACTCCTCATTGCAAATGATTCCCAACTTTCTACCCTTGTAAGAAGAGCCGTTACGTTTGAACCATCTTATGAGTTCCATAAATATTACATCTTTGCCTATTATCCATCCCGTCCCTCTGCAAACATTACACGGCTCGTAAATCGTTGTACTGGAAACATCCCGTACTCTTTTTCTTGTCATTTCTATCAAACCAAGCGGACTCATTTCGAATATAAAAGGTTTACTCTTATCGTTTCGTATAAAGCTCTTAAATTCTTCAAATAATTTTTTCCTATGTTCTTCACTACCCATATCGATAAAATCGATAACAATTATACCACCAAGATCTCTTAATCTTAATTGTCTCGCTATTTCTTTTGCCGCCTCACGATTGGTTCTCAAAATCATTTCCTCATGTTTGGCTTTTAATCCGCTTTTACCGCTATTTACATCTATGGAAATAAGCGCTTCTGTTGGTTGAATCACAATATTCCCTCCCGACGGTAAAGGAACACTCATTGAATACATCAACTTCAATTCCTTATCTATACCGTATTCACGAAACAGATCTATATTTTCCTTTAAAACAAGCGTTTTTGCAAGCCTCGGTTCCGTATAGTTCAAATATTCTCTCAATTTCTCATAAAACTCCCTCGAATCAATCACACACTCGGAAATTCCGTTTGAGAATATATCTTTTATGAGTTTATCAAATAGATTCGAATCGGTATAGATTAATGCCGGTGCTTTCTGTTTTTCGGCATCTTTAATAATGTTATACATTTTTATCTGCAACTTTTTTACTTCCTCGTCAATTTCTTCAATTGAATGCCCCTGAGCCGATGTGCGCAGAATCAATCCCATTTCTTTGGGCCTTATTTCCTTTGCAATTTTGAATAATCTTATTCTCTCATTTCTGTTTTTTATCTTTTTGGATATTCCAATCTGTTTTGTGTTTGGCATAAGTACAATATATCTACCCGATATCGAAATATTCGTTGTTAGTCTTGCTCCTTTCGTGCTTATCGGTTCTTTTATAATTTGGACCAGAATCTCATCACCATTTTTCAGCTTTAATGGATCTATTGAAGTTTTAAGCGGAATAGCCTTAAAATTCTCATCTATAAACTGCTTGTCCGATATCTGATTGAACGGCAAAAACGCCCCTTTCTCAAGCCCGATATCAACAAATACAGCCTTCAAGGATCTGTTTACCGCTATGACTTTCCCCTTGTAAATATTGTCCATTATACTGATGTCACTTCCACTTTCAATATAATATTCAACGAATACCCCATCCTCCAGAACGGCAATCCTCAATTCGTCAAATGTTTCACTAATAATAATTGTTTTTTTCATATTACATCCATAGGTGTTAGAATATTATCTCCATTTCTAATAAATAATCCTTTTCTAACGATCTTTCGATCTAAAATCGTTTCTCTCTCAGTGTTTAGCAAATAAGCAAAGAAATCAAGGATGTTAACATTAGTATCTTTAAACAGATTCAACCCTATTTCAAATGTCCCATCTGCTTTATACGAATAAATATACTTAGTTAAGGCAAAATCTCTCGACTTTCCATTTCTTTCCGTATGCATTACACCGGTAAGTCTACTTTCATCCACACTAACATCCCCTGAAATTTCGTAAATTGCCAAATTTATTGCAGAGTTTAGGGATTCTACCCTCTGTTTTATAATTCTCGCCTCGTACAGTTGTAAAAAATCCGGTAAAAATCCATTAATACTTTTCACCAGATCATTTGAAAACAGGTGCTCCAATTCCATATCAAAGTATTCGTTTGTTCCCGTTACCCCAATGGGAAGAGGCGGCCCAAAAGCGAGATTCATCTTCGGGTTAAAGCCTTCACTGTATTTTACAGGTAAATTGGTTCTTATAATCGCTCTTTTAAAAAGCCTTATAGTATCGAGATGTGATATAAACTTCCCTACACCATCCTTTTTATAACGCACTCTAACCTTTGGCTTATAGGACGAGCTTTTCAATCTAATTTTTGGTTTTCTTGGCACAAACGCTCTATACTCCTTTACCACTTCTCGTTTGATCTCTCCTGCTATACTACCGTCACACAAACCACATATATGACATATGTCTCTTCTGCAATCGGATGTTGTCTCAGCTTTTTTTGCCTTCTCGTATTCACGTTCGAGAAATTTCTTATCGACAAATTTAATAAATTCCCAGGGCAATTCACCATTGATTTTACATAAATAACTTTCCGGTTCTACATTATTTTTGACAAACGCTCTTTCCCAAAGAGAATAATCAAACGTTTCTGTCCATGCACTCATCCTCTCTCCGCTTTTCCATACATCAATCAGAACATCATTTAATCTATCATCACCCCTTGCAAACACACCTTCCAGGAAAGCCACTTCCGGTTCTCTAAAAGAAATCGTGACATTTCTTGCTCTAAGCTCGCGTAATATCATATCTTCTCGTCTCTTCACTTCATCCATGGAAATTTGCTCTTCTCTTTCAAAAGGGGTAAAAGGTCGAGGAATAAACGGTGATATGGTCACCTTAATACTTTTTCTGCGCCATCTGTTACCTATCTTATTTAGAAGTTTCGGAATGGCAAGTATATCTTCGTCAGTTTCGGTGGGAAGCCCGATCATAAAATACAACTTTACCCTTTTCCATCCCAGTTGAAATGCCAGATCTATTCCCTTTTCAATAGAGTCTTCCGGATAATCTTTGTTTATTACATCTCTCAATCGCTGTGTTGCCGCTTCAATGGCAACTGTTATGGAGCTTTTTCGAATATTCTTAATAAGATTGAGCAATTCTTCATCGAGAGACTCTATCCTTAGTGATGGAAGGGATATGGAAACCCTCTTCTGTTTGAATTGTTCCGTTAATTTAAACATTAGACTTTTCAATCCCCTGTAATCCGATGCAGAAAGGGAAAGAAGCGAAATCTCATCAAATCCCGTATTATTAAAAATCTCTCTCGTAGCTTTTAAAGCGTCATTTTCCGGTATCTCTCTGACCGGTCTGTATATAATTCCTGCCTGACAAAAACGGCACCCCCTTGTACATCCTCTTGCTATCTCAAGAGTCATTCTATTCTGAGTAATATTAATCAAAGGAACCACAGGTTTCACAGGAATGTAATCGTATCTCATAACCGGGACTGTTCTGCGCGTTACCTTATGGCTTATTCCCGGGGCATATACTCCGTCGACTTTCGCAAGACGCTCTATAATTGCCCTTCTTCCGGCTTTTTCGGTTTTCCCCTTTGCAATGATATCAAGAATTTCGATTATTCCCTCTTCTGCTTCTCCTATGAAAAAAACATCAAATATCTCCCTCAATGGAAGGGGATTGTAAACACAACTTCCTCCCGCAATAATAATAGGAGACTCTTCCCATCTTTCTTCCCTTTTGAAAGGAATATTGGCAAGATCAAGCATTGTCAGAATATTCACATAATCCAATTCGTATTCAAGGGTGAATCCGAACAAATCAAAATCGGAAACTCTGGATTTTGTTTCAAGTGTAAATAGAGGAGTATTTGTCTCCTTCATCAACCTTTCCATGTCTTTAGCCGGAGCAAAAACACGTTCACATGAATATTCCGATAAATTATTTATAATATGGTATAAAACTTGTATCCCCTGATTGGACATTCCGAGCTCGTAAATATCCGGATAGGCAAGGGCCATTCTGACCCTTGCCTTCTCCTTCACAATTGTATTTTCTTCATGCCCCAGATACCTTCCCGGTTTCTCCACATGAGGCAGGAGTTTTTCAATATCTACTCGCATTTACTTAAATGTCTCGACCTTCCTCATCAATAATTCCCATTCTCTATCGACATTTCCTTGAATCACTTTGATATCATCCTCTTTAAGATGGCGGAATCTGCCCTGAATTTTCAAATATTCTTCAACCGGTTTAGGATTTTTTACATTGATGTTTAATTTGTAATGTACACCGTTTTCAACTTCATATACGGGAAAAACCCTAGTCTGAACGGCGAGTCTCGCCGATTCGATACTGAGTTCCGGTGGCATTTTCCAGCCGGTGGGACACGGAGCAAAAATGTGTATCAGTTTAAATCCTTTCGTATTCTTGGCTTTTTCGAATTTTTTAATCAAATCTTCGGGATATGCGACAGAAGCCGTTGCTACAAACGGGACTCTATGTGCTGCTATAATCTCAACAAGATCCTTTTTGGGTCTATCTTTCGGGTGGTTTTTGGGTGTGGTTGTGGTCCATGCTCCGTAAGGTGTTGCAGAAGATCTCTGAATCCCCGTATTCATATAGGCTTCGTTGTCATATACCACATAGAGGATATCATCGTTTCTTTCGGCAGCACCACTAATTGCCTGAAATCCTATATCAAATGTTCCACCGTCACCTGCCCATGCCACAACATTTACATCATCAATTCCCTGAGCGAGAAGCCCGTATTTTAGTCCGGAAGCGGTTATGGCTGCCGTCTCAAACGCCGTGTGAAACAATGGTACGGAAACCGCTGAAATAAATTCAGGGTGACATAGGTTAGTGTATTCTGAAATTGTTTCAGCATTTCAATTATTACCGATTAATATGTTTATA
>QNBC01000007.1 GCA_003641665.1 candidate division TA06 bacterium | reverse complement strand
CCCCTATAAAGAGGGAAGTGGGATGAAAAATAGAATTTTTGTAAAATGCTCCGAAAGAAATAGACCTATTTTGGGGAATATCATTCAATTTAAAACCTACAATGTTATCAACATTTCCTATCAACCTAACATTCGGTGTAAATCCGATATTACCGACATAAAAAAACAGTTTATTCGAGTCTACAAAAAGGGTATCACTCCTGAGAGAAAAATTTGTTACTTCCCAACCCCCGTTTGAATTGATAAATGAAATATCAAATCTAAATGGGTCTTGCAATATTAATCTATTATAATAAACAGGCGTTTCGCTTTTGTAAAATCTGCTTTCAAAATCAAAAAAAGTCCCAAAACTATATATTGGAACCAACAATAATAAGAAAATCTTAAGAGTTATTCTTTTACAAATCTTTTCTTCCCTCCAAATACATTTTCTCCACCGTTATCTATGTATAAATAAATGTAATAATCTCCCTTTTTAATATCATCAATATTAATATCAATCCGTTCCGTATCAAGCGGAAGAACAAGAATATTACTAATTGAATCCGACTTTACGGTATCTTTTTCCTCATTATTTACAATACTGTACATCCCGTTCAGATAGAGTCTGTTGTGTGAACCGTTAACATATTTGATTTCAATTTTATCGTTTTTTACAGCCATTGAGGCAATGTACCCGTTAAAAGATTTGGGTGCTGTTTCCACATAAACGGGCACTCCGATTCTTGCATTGAATAAAAACCCCCTTGAATATTTTGTCGGCTTTGCTATCGATTCAATAAATATCATGCTCCTATATTCGTGGTTCCCCGTAGATTCAGGCTTCTGCACGGTAACCCTAACAACCTTCTTCTCGTATGGCATTAATGTGAACTGAAGGGGATTAATGGTAATCCATCGGGAAGCGGAATAATCAATAGATCCCTTAGGTGAAAAATATTTCTTACCATTACGATATCCCCAATCACGCATATAACATTTTATTGTAATGTTACTTGTATCTCTATTCATTATTATAAGAGAATCCGAAGCAATGGAAACACGAGACATATCCATTTCTATTTTCGGTGGAGAAACCAAAAACTGAACCGGGAAAATCAACTGCGGCAACAGAAAAAACAACAAAAAAAACGGAACAATAAAAACATTTCTCATAATATATATGCAGGGGGGAGAAACTCCCCCCTTTTAGTTTATTTCCCTGTAATCGTATATGTTATCGTAACCGTATTAAAAGTCCCGGCATTCTCATCACCGTCAATTTTTAATTCATAATCCTGATCATAATTTTCAAAACCATTTGTTTTTGCATTCACATCCGCTATGGTTTGGTCTGTGGTTGAAAATGCCGTCCAGTTACCACCCGCAGCAGCGCTACCATTAGCTGTTTTTGCTTCTCCGGCTCCTGCATAATAAAGGTCTGTCAGCGGCAATTCGTTAGCGAAATCCTGATCACCCTTCACTGTTAATGTGTAACCGTCATTATCATTTGTCCAAACCCTTACATTAACATTCGGGGAAGCAGGATCGGTCGGTAAATACCACCAAGGATAGGCATTTGTCGTGTCCGGGTAGTTAGTCATGGTAGAAAAATCAAAAGTAACCTGATGGCTTGCATTGTCGACATGTATAAAGACGATTTTAGGTAACAATACCTGAACGGGCATTGTTTGGGATGCGGGATTTGTCCCGAATGCAATTGCATTACCTGTTGCAAATGCTGTTCCCGTTATCATAAGAATAACAACAGTAAAAAGTAGAAACTTTTTCATTAGAGCCTCCTTTTAAAAGTTTCTTTCCAGAATAAAATTAAGATTCCCGAAGTAATTACCGGGGGAATCCTCCATTTTTAATTTAAACATTACATCAATACTAATAACACCATCGGTGGTTACACAATTGTCCCCTCTCGAAGCTATCTTATACATTTCCCCTTTCTTCAAGGGATGATACTTCCCTCTTATTGTCCGAATTTCAAATCTGTTACACGGAATTTTCTCCCCTTTTTCATTTCTGAAATCATCCATCACCATAACATACAGTATCCAATCAACATTGCTTTTTACCCTTATTTTAATCCCCCCAGGCAATTCCTTCGTCCCTTTAAAAGGATCAACAACACCTATATCAAGCTTATCCGTCAATAACTCAATCCCCATTATCTCCGGTTCTTTAAATGTGATCGGTAGATTTTTTATTTCCCTTGCATTAGCATTCAGGGAAATTAGAAAAATAAACACGAACAATGCAATTTTTTTCATTGCTAACCTCTTTTATAATTTACACTTCTTTTACGTTTATGTCAACACCAAACAAAGATTTTTTTATATTTTTATTTAATTGTATTAAATTGTGCAATTTTTACTCTATTTATAACTTATGATTTGCAATTTTGCAAAAAAACAATCTATTTGACACAACAATCGTTTTCTGATAGATTAGGGAAATTGGAGACTAAAGATGATTTTTACACCGATATCAAGCCATCAAAAACAGGCCGATGGTAGGAGACATATGCATATAATACATTGTTCGGTAATACCTGGCTCTACAAAGGATTAATCCATATGTGTGACATTATACAAATCAGACGCGAACTTCATCAAATTCCTGAAGTTGGCATGGACCTGCCGAAAACACTAAAGTACATTATAAATCATCTTGAAGGATTAAAAAATATTGATTACAAGGTAATAGAGGGTAAAGCCGTCGTTGCAAAAACAAAACACCATAAAAACAATCGCTTCTTAGCATTCAGAAGTGATATGGATGCTCTCCCCGTAGAGGAACTCAATGATATCTCGTATAAGTCAATTCATCCGGGTATAATGCATGCTTGCGGACATGATGCTCACATGGCGATACTTCTCTGTTTTGCCGAATATATTAATTCTCTCGAAGATCCTGAAATAGGTGTAATGTTTATTTTCCAACCGGGGGAGGAGGGAAACGCCGGAGCAAAATGGCTTATCGATCATGGCATATTTAAAGAATATGTTCCCGAGAGAATTTTTGCCCTTCATATGTTTCCTTCCTTGAGAACGGGCGTAGTAGCAAGTCGCCCCGGACCGCTTTTTATTGGAACCGAAGAATTTCATTTAAAACTGCATGGGACGGGAGGACACGCCGGTTTTCCTGAAAACAGTATCGATCTGATAGAAATATTCGTGAATATTTTCAGTGATTCTCGACGAGAAGCGATAAAGATTGCAAATGGCGATAAATACATATTCTTTTTCGGGAAAACAATTACCAACGGTAGAAATAATGTATTTCCATCAATATTAAATACGGAAGGGACAATAAGAGCTTATGATAACACTTTGATGAAGGCTCTTGAAAACAATCTTTTAAAATATTGCAAACTTTATGCAAATAACAATTTCGAACTCTCTTTTTCCACTCCCTACTTGCCTGTAGTAAATGACAGCGATTCATTCTCCATAATTAAAAAGGCAAGTGCAGATAATAAAATTTTATTAAAAGAGATCGAACCATTACGAATAGGAGAAGATTTCTCTTACTACTTGAGCAAAACACGAGGGGCAATGTTCCTATTGGGATGCGCGGGGAATGGTATTTTTAACCGAAAACTTCATTCCCAAAATTTTGAAATAGACGAATCCTCTCTTAAAATCGGATTAAATTTATTTATTACGATTTACGATTTATGCATATAATACACCCTATTAATTTATGTAATTTGTGCATATTATGGCATTTATGCCATATTGTGCAATAATTTCATTTTTTTTACTATTGACATTTGATAATTATTTGCTATATTTAGCATAGATAATGATATTATAGGAGTTTATTTTAATGAGTGATAGTATAAGGGCGTTTGAAAAGGAAATGAGAGAGTTGAGCTGGGAAACGATGAAAGCCGGCAGATCAATCTTGAAAAACTATAAACTGACTGATCTTCAATTTGACATCCTTGTTACCTTATACTTTAATAAAGATGTAAATACATTAACTGACATTAGTTCGAAACTTCACCTTGCAAAAAGTACCATATCAAGTGTTTTCGACAAACTGGAAGGAGAAAAATATATTTCAAGAAAACGCCTTGCGGCAGACAAAAGAGTTATAAAAATCAGATTATTGAAAAAAGGCGAAAATATGATAAACAAAGTCATTGAGAAGCGTGTTGAGTTTCTCCAAAACCTCTCACAGGGAATAAAATCATCGGATATAGATAAATGTGTTTCTACGATGAAAAATTTAAGATTTAAGATTAGCAACACTTCATAAATTCCTCATTTCATTTTCTCTCCCCCTTTTTTAAGGACTTAAGATATCCCCTATCTTAAGTCCTTTTCTTTTATAAACAATCCGGATTAATTAAGAAAGAAAAACAAACAGCCCCATCATTGTAGACAAATTCATTTAATTATTGTATTATCAATCAATGAAAAGCAGAATTATAATCCGCATAATCGTTTATTCTTTGTTATCCGTTCTCATTTTTTATCGATTAAAAGATTTTATTTTTGCCGGTAAAAGGTACAGTGATATTGAGATTGATTCCCTTAAATTTGCAATGGTTAGAATTATCAATAACGAAAGGCAAGACAACGGTATACCACCTGTTTCTTATGACTCCGTTGCTGCGATGTCTGCTCAATACCATGCAAATGAAATGAAAAACCATGGTTTCTTCTCACACTATAGCATTGATGGAACCCCTCCCTATGTAAGATACTCTTTTAGAAACGGAGGCACCTATGCCATTGGAGAAAATGTGGCACTCGGAATCAATTATAAAATACTGAAAATCGGCTCTATTAAAATTAAAGGTGGAATAGATATTGAAAGCACAATCGCAAAATTGAACCGGGACATGTATATGGAAAAACCACCTCATGACGGACACAGAAAAACAATTTTAAATAAGCACTATAACGGCGTTGGAATTGGTATTGCTTATTCTGACACTCTGGTTTTCTATGTTGAAACATTTACAGGGAACTTCATTAAATTCCTCAACAAAATTCCCGATACAACAATAGCAGGTAATTTCATGGATATTTACGGACAAATTCTATATGATAGTCTGGATTTGGTCAGCATAGAGGTATTTTA
Organism: candidate division TA06 bacterium; assembly: GCA_003641665.1. Taxonomy (GTDB): domain Bacteria; phylum Hydrothermota; class 32-111; order QNBC01; family QNBC01; genus QNBC01. Next base: position 20,663 of record QNBC01000007.1, on the reverse strand, counting down.
CGATTCAATAACCGATTCCCTAAAAAGTGGTGAAACATTCTTTTATGATGAAAGGAACACTTACAGTTATTCGGATGATGCCGATCTTTACCTGCCGGGGAATGCTTCAACAATGAGTCTTAACAATACCAATAATATAATTAATTCGGAAGAATCGGAATTTTACGGCTCCATATACACTGAAAGGAAAGGCTACTATACCATTGTCCCCATTCTATCCGACGGGAAAGAGCTCTTTGAGGGAGCAAACGTATCTTTCTTTGCAAAATAAAAAGCAATAAAAAAGGGGATAGAGTATTACTCTATCCCCTAAACCAGGAAAAAGCTTATTACAGACCTGTTCCTTTTTTTATGTCTTTCATAGCTCCTTTAATATCCCCAAGCTGTTTCTTTACAATTCCTCTATTGGTATACGCATCAAGATTTTTAGGGTCGAGTTGTATGAGCTTATCGAAAATAGGCAATGCTTTTTTGTATTCTTTCGTATTGATATAACATATACCGAGATTCATTAAAGCATCTTTGTCCTGATCATCAACTTCCAGAACTTTCTGTAAATAGGGAATAGCATCTTTATGCTGCTTCATTTTCATATAAGTGAGAGCGACATTGAAATAGACATCTTTGGCCGCCTTTTTATCGTTGTTCTTCTCGTAAAGGTCGACAGCTCTCTTATAACTGTTTATTGCATCTTTTGATTTTTTGAGCCCAAAATACGCTACTCCTTCGAGATAATAGATTTTTGCCATATCCGGATCTATCTTTTCTGCCTGTTTAAGATAAATCAAAGCATCATTGTATTTCCCTACATTTATGTAGTACTGCCCCAGATTAACATATGCTTGAAGATCATTTTTATTCATGCTGATAGCTTTCTTATAAGCCTCCACCATTTTCTTATAATCTTTTTTCAAAGAATATGCGTATCCGAGAATATTGTAGGATTTAACCGATTCAGGTTGAATTTCAATGGCTCTTTCCAGTCTCTTTATTCCCATATCAATATCATTATCTTTCGTAATCAATTGAACGGCTGCATCATGGTAATAAAGCCACCAGTTTCCTCTATCCGCATTGAGATCTTTTTCCGCTCCTTCTTTATCGACCTTCATTGCTTTGTCGAGAAAAATAGCACAAGAATCATATTTTTGCATGTACGCATAAGTTTTTGCCGCCCATAAATATCCATTTGCTTTCGTAGGTTCTGCTTGTATCTCCTGTTTAAATTGTTCCATTGCTTTGGGAAAATTTGATTGTTGCAAATAAACTTTACCTGCGGTGATATACGATGTTTCACAACCTGTAAACGATAAAACGGTTACCGCAACAATTGTCAGTACTAAAAACGTCCTTTTCATTATACCTCCTATTTTTTATAAAATGTTGAATCATGAATAATTACCACTTTTGCCATTGTGTCACCTTGTTGTATATTTTGCACCACATCCATCCCCTTAACCACCTGTCCGAAAATGGTGTAATTATTATCAAGATGAGGTTGCGGTGATAGACATATGTAAAATTGACTACCCGCACTGTTCGGATCCTGTGATCTTGCCATTGCTACGGTACCTGTGAGATGGTGAAGATCATTGAACTCCGCTTTAATAGAATATCCTGGTCCTCCCATACCGGTGCCTGTGGGATCTCCCCCCTGCACTACGAAATTCGGAACAACTCTATGAAAGATTAAACCGTTGTAAAACCCTCTATCGGTCAGATAAACGAAGTTCTTGCATGTCAATGGTGCTTTATCGGGATAAAGAATAAAATAGATCTCCCCGCCTTTTTTCATTGTGATTTTCACTACTTCATCACCTGTCAGCTGTGTTTTTTCAGCTTCTTGAAGAGTGTATTTAGGTTTTGTGTTTTCATTTTTCACTTTCTTCACTCCCTTATTATTGTTACAGGAAACAAGCATCATAGCAGCAAATATAAAAACGAACAATTTTCTATACATCTAATCCTCCTTATAAATTTTTCTTATAATATCCTTTCGGTTCTTCCAATCCGGCAATATCTTAACAAACAATTCCAAAAAGACCGGTTTTCCGTGCATTTTTTCTATCTTCTCCCTGGCAATTCGCCCTATGTTTTTCAACATTGAGCCATTCTTCCCTATAATAATTTTCTTGTGTGAATCCTTTTCCACAAATATTACGGCTCTTATATAATCCTTCCCGCTTTCACGCTCTTTGAATTCTTCTATTTCCACCAGACATGAATAGGGAAGTTCCTTTTTCAAGAAATCATAAATTGTTTCAAGTATATACTCCTTAACAAAAAAACGCTCATTTTGTACACTTAAAACCTCGCTATCGTAATACGGGTCATGCATTGGCAAATACTTAACTATTGTTTCTTTAAGTTCCCGCACATTTTCCCCGGTTTTGCAGGAAATCGGGAATATGTCGTCATATTGAAAATTGTCCGAAACCCATTTAATGGCCGTTATTATAGCATTCTGCTTTACAAGATCCGTTTTATTCAAGACAAATAATTTCTTACTCTCTTTTTTGGAAAGAACCGATTTTATTCTTTTGAGCAATATCTCTTTTTGTTTTTCGATTCTCGACACATCGATTACCACAATAACAATATCGGCATCCGCTATATTCCTTGATATGTCCTTCATCATATACTCTTGCATAAGATATGAGGGTTCGATTATACCGGGAGAATCCAAAAATACCACCTGATATGCGTCACCGCTTAAAATACCCACAACACTTTTTCTTGTCATCTGTGCTTTCGGGGATACGGGAGCAAGTTTCGTGTTTATCAATACATTAAGTAAAGTTGATTTCCCTGCATTTGGCAATCCGATTATCGTTGCAAATCCTGCTTTATAATTTTCCATATTTTCTATTTACCTCAAAATAAGTTTCTAACGTTCCGGCATCACTCCAAAACGATTCCTCGATTGAATAATCCAATTTTTTATCTTTGATAAGGTAATTGTGTAAATCCGAAATCTCATATTCCCCTCTTGCGGACAAAGTCAACCGTGGGAAGTATTTGAAAATTTCAGGCTTATAAAAATAAACCCCGGTTACAATAAAATCCGAAATGTCCTCTCCGGGCTTCTCTACTATCTCCTCAAGCTCATTATTTACTATCCTGGCTACACCGAAACGATTCGGATTCTTGCTCTTCCTCAAAACTATCAAAGAGCGTCCTACCGACTTAAATTTATCAATAAGCTTCTTCATATCAAATTCAAAAATATTATCACCCAAAATCACAACAAAATCATCATTACCGATAAACCTGTTTCCCAAACTAACCGCATGGGCAATTCCGAGGGGTTTATCCTGAACCTTGTATGTAAAACTGACACCATAATCGCTTCCGCTACCAAGGAGAGAAACAATATCTCCCAAATGCTCCGTTCCCGTAATTACAAGAATATCATTAATACCCGCTTCTTTCATTTTTTCAAGGGGATAAAAAACCATCGGTTTATTCCCTACAGGAAGTAGGTGCTTATTAGTAACCCTCGTCAGTGGAAGTAATCTCGTGCCACTCCCTCCGCATAATAATATTCCTTTCATTTGCACTTAATCTTATTAAAATCACGCCTTTTTGTCAAGTAAATATCATTATTTCGTAAAATAACTTTTTTATCGCCATTTTGCAGGAATTCGTATGTTAATCGCAGGTTTATTCTTGACTAATCGAGTTAATTAAAGTATCATAATTATATAAAAATAGGAGTTGATTATGAATTTAAAAGAAGTTTTGACCAATATGGTGAAAAGCGATGCTTCGGATTTACACCTGAAAGCCGGAACTCCGCCGATATTCCGTATAAACGGAACTCTGGAAGTTCAAAATTATCCGCCTTTGAGTCCTCAGGAATTACGCAATATAGCAATGCAAATTATGACTCCCGAACAGCAGGAAAAATTCGCAAAAGATAAGGAACTAGATTTTGCAATAGGTATCACAGGGCTTTCGAGGTTCCGTGTAAATGCCTATATGCAAAGAGGAAGTGTGGCAATTGCAATGAGAACAATCCCCATGCTTTCAAAGAGAATCGAGGAATTTAACCTACCTCCCGTGCTCAAAGAACTGGCTATGAAACCAAGAGGATTTTTCCTCGTTACCGGAACTACCGGTAGCGGAAAATCAACTACACTTGGTGCGATGATCGAGTATATCAATTCAACGATAAAAAGAAATATTATCACTATTGAGGACCCTATCGAATTTCTATTTAAAGATAAAAAATCTACAATTTCGCAGAGAGAGATAGGAAACGATACCCATACCTACAATGATGCCCTCAAACATGTACTCAGGCAGGATCCGGATATCATTTTAATAGGTGAAATCAGGGATCGTGATACTATGGATACGGCAATAAGAGCAGCAGATACAGGGCATCTCGTTATGAGTACATTACACACGCTAAATGCAAGTGAAACAATAAACAGAATTATCTCCTTCTATCCTCCTCATCAACAGCAACATATAAGGGTTCTTCTTGCAACTACACTAATAGGTGTAGTTTCTCTCAGACTTATTCCCAGAATAGATCAGGAAGGGAGAATACCCGCAACGGAAGTTATGATTACCACAGCTACTATCAGAGAATACTTGTTAGATGAAGTAAAAACACTTCTTATCCCCACTGCCATTGAGGAAGGAGAACAATATCATATGCATACATTTGATCAAGATATAATGAGACTGTATAAAGATAAAATAATATCATACGACGATGCTCTAAGAAATGTTACTAATCCCGATGAATTTAAATTGAAATTGAGAGGTATAGAATCAACTGCAGAAGATGCATGGGAACTGTAAACGGAGGGAACAATGAATAAAACTAATGCAAAAATTTCAGGCGCCGTTGCCGGCATTATTATAGGTATCATCCTTCTTATATTCGGATTCTGGAAAGTGATGCTCATATTACTCGTAGGAGCTGTTGGTTGGTACATCGGATATCTTATAGACGAGAGTAAGAAAAACGATCATATTGACATAGAATGAGGATCCGATGGCTCTTATAAACTATGCGAAAAGAGAAATAATATGTAAGATTGTCTATTATGGTCCGGGAAGATCCGGAAAAACAACCAATCTTCAATATATTTACTCGCGTTTACCTGAAGAGAGAAAAACAAATATGATTTCATTGGCCACTGAGATGGACCGAACTTTATTTTTCGATTTTTTACCTCTTGATCTGGGGAAAATAGGGCAATACACAATCAAATATCAGCTCTACACTGTCCCGGGACAGGTATACTACGACTCCACAAGAAAACTCGTTTTACAAGGTGCAGACGGGGTAGTTTTCGTTGCCGATTCTCAACAATCCAGATTCGAAGATAATATCGAGAATATGGATAATATGAATGAAAATCTCAAAAAGAACGATTTGTCCTTGGATGAGATTCCTATAGTCTTACAATTTAACAAAAGAGATGTTGTGGATCTTACACCAATCGAAGATTTAAGTAAAGCTCTTAATTTAAGAGGTTGGGATCAAATAGAAGCCATAGCCATTTCCGGAATCGGAGTAATAGAAACATTAAAATTAATAAGTAATAAGGTTCTGTCTTCCATCAAAGGAAAATATAGCAAAAAGGTGAGGTGAAAGTGTGGCTAATTATCCTGATCTTAAGGATAACCTCTCCTCACTAAAAAGGGATTACATCTTTCAGAATTATGTAATCGGGGATTTTAACAGAGATTTATACCAGGTGATTCTCGGTTTTGTCACAAAAGAAGAACCCGTTTACAATCCCCTTGTAATCACTTCGGAAAGCGGTATGGGGAAATCGCACATTCTACATTCAATCGGAAACTATCTCATTCAAAGAAAAATAGAGAAATCAGTTTTCCTGCTAAATCAAGATAGTCTGATTAATTTTGAATCCCTTATTAAAAAGGATAAAGCTATTCTCAATCAACTGAAATCAATGAGAGTTTTTCTCGTCGATGATATTGATATATTACTTAAATACAAGTCAATCACAAATCTCTTTGAACTTTTACTTGAATATTTTTACAATAAGGATGTAAGAATTGTGATTACCTCCACAAAACCGATTAAGACATTACCTCTTTCGGAAAAGGCTCTGTCCGTTATCAACAGTGGCTTTACAACAAATATTAACAGAATTAATCTAAAAGACCGAGCTCGTTTACTGGCATATTTTCTAAAAAAATGGAAAATAAAAATCAGTCCGGATATTGCCAAATATATTGTTCAATTCGATAATTTAAAAATCAGAGATTTAAGAAATATTGTCAATAAGATATTCGTGTATACAAATTTACAGAAAATAGAAATCACAAAAGATATTGTAAATAGCATTATTAGCGACATCGGTGTTAACCAAAAAAAGATTTTAGGTGAACTTGAACAATCCGCGCCATCTACATCTAAACCGGGAAACGAAGAATTGGTCAGAGCGGAATACAGAGAGAAACTGTACGTATGGGAAATGAAAGGGTTCAATGTCGAAAGTCTAAAGAAGAATATAAATGCTCCCATAGAAGATCTTAGAAGCGCTTTTATAACATTTACAAGTAACATACAGAGATTAATCGATTTGAATAAACGTTTCGGTATGTTAAATGAAACGCGATTCCCCTCTCAAATTAAAAAAGTTGAAAAAATGCTCTTTAATCCTGATATAGTCGAAGACCTGGAAACATGGATTAAAACACTCGAAATCAAGAATGCCATTCAAATTGAGGCATATCAGAATTTAGACGAGAACATGAGAGCAAATAATTACTTGTTTCCCAAAACCAACAAGCAGCTATTTGATACCATAACAAATAACCTACCGACTAAAAATATTCGTGGTGTTTCATTTTACATAAGAGGATATAAAAAAACAGGAAAAACACATCTTTTACATGCGATATTCAATAAAATTTATTTTGGACACCCTGACATACTCATTTATTATATTGATGCTCAAAAATTGATGCGAATCATGGAAAAGGACGGTGTAAGAAAATTCGTGACAAAATATTCCTACATAGATTTTTTGCTGGTTGATGATATTCATAAATTACTGCTTATTCCAAAAGAAAAATGGCAAAAATTAATAGATTTTTTCAACACCCTTATTGCACATCAAAAAATTATTATTCTGTCATCAGACCGAGAGCTTTTCAGACCCCTTAACGAAATCAAGAATATTTCATTACAAACACTTGACTATCCGGATTTTGAACTGAAAAAATCGTATATAAAATATTGGTTCGAGAAGAATAAAATAAATATTAAACCTGATGTACTTAATTTACTTGCGTATAGTTTCGGGAAAAATTTTGGTATAATCAATGACCGATTAAACAGCCTTTATGAAAATTTACTTAAAATAAAGCCTGATTATGATATAAAGGATATACTTAATCTTTTCCCCGAATTACGTATTATTTCCGAAGGAAGTAAAACAACTCAACCTGTAGGAGAAACGGAGAAAATAGAATTTACAATAGGAGATCTGTTTACATTTGAGAGATTGATCAATGATTATTAAGGAAGTGTTTTATGGCTATGAAAGGAACCAGTGACGAAGCGAGTCTACCCGATATAATACAATTGGTTGCCCAGGGCAAAAGAACGGGAGTTTTATCCGTTACAAATAGAAAAGATTTCGGTGATATTTACTTTAGAGATGGAAATATTATCTACTCGAATATCGTAAACAGTAAATTCAAAATTTGTGACATACTGGTCAAAGCGAAGGAGATATCAAAGGAAGATGCTGACAGAGTTATAGAGATGCAAAAAGCCAATAACTATGAAAAAAGAATTGGTGAAATACTGATTGAAGAAGGTCTTATATCAGAAGAGACACTTAGAAAATATATCAAAAAACAGCTTGAGGAGTCCCTCTTTACCATATTTAACTGGAATAATATCTACTTTAATTTTGAGCCGAATATAGAACCTCCGTCTGATCTGGAAATCGTATCTATGAGACCGGAAGATGTTCTGCTGAAAATTGCAACACGTATAGATGAATGGGATCTACTTAAAGACAAGATACCGGGAGAGGATACAATTCTTACCCCGAGAAAAAACTTTGATATTTCCGTACTCGAAGGCAGAGAAAGGGAAATTTTCAAGCTGGCGAACGGAGAAAGAAGTTTAAAGGAAATCTATCAGATCGCCCCTTACACAAAATTTGAAGTTTCAAAAATCATCTATATTCTTCTCAATAAAAAAGCTCTTCTTGAACTGGGGAAAAAGAATGCGAGAAATAACGAAACAATGCTCAAGGTGGAGGAACACAAAAATCTCGGTATTGCTTTTTTAAAAACGGACATGTATGAAGAGGCCATCAGAGAATTCAAAACAATCATAGCTCAAGACAAACAAAATGCTGAAGTATATTTTTATATCGGCCTTGCATATCATAAAAAAGGACAATTAAAAGAGGCGGGGAACTATTATCAAAAATCTCTAAACATAAACCCAAAAAATACCGCTTTAATTAATAACTTTGCCGTTCTCCTGGAAACCTTAGGACAATATAATCGTATTGAAGAGCTTTACAAAAAGGCTCTTTCATTTGATGTAAACAACAAACTTCTTATCGCAAACCTCGGAGTATTTTACTTCAAGACCGGGAAATACGAAGATGCTTCGGAGCTCCTTTCCGAAGCTGCTGCTGAAGATCAGAAACTTATATTTCCTCTTGCTTACCTTGCCGAGTATTCTCTCATGGAAAATAAAATAGACAGTGCAATAAGTTTTTTAGAAGAAATATTGGAAAGAAATAAAAAAATACCTGACGTTTACTATTTCATCGGAAAATTATATCTTAGAAAGGGAGATACCCCAAAAGCCGAAGAGAACTTCTTAAACACGATTGAGATTGACAGTAATTATACCAATGCACATATAGAACTTGCAAATATATACTACAAAAGAGGTAAATTTACAGAAGCGAAAGAACATCTGAGCATGATCATACAACTTAACGGTGAAGAATTTGATTCTCTTTTTAAATTGGGAAACATTTACTTCAAAGAAAGAGATTTCGAAAACGCTTTGAAGAACTGGGAGAAAGCATTGATTTTCGACCCGAATAACACAACACTGAGAAAAAATATCAGATTACTAAAGGAACAATTAAAGGCAAAATAATATGATTACGTATGATTACACAGGCATTGAGAAATTAATCGAGCGAATTAAGTCTAATACCGGATATGATTTCTCACAATATAAAGAAAAACCTTTTAAGAGAAGGGTTCGCGTAATTTTACGAAAGTATAAATTAATCAGTGTAAAGGATTTAATTCAACATTTGGATAAAAACAAAGACGAATATCAATCACTGATAAAAACGATTACTATAAATGTAACGGAGTTTTTCAGGAATATTGAGGTTTTTAACCAATTTAACGCTCTATTAAAAACCAATTTAAAAGAAGGGTACAAATACAAAGTATTAAGCGCAGGTTGTGCAACGGGGGAAGAACCTTATTCCATCGCATTTCTTTTCGAAAAACTAAAAGAAAAGTACTATATCAAGTATAAAATAGATGCAATTGATATTGATAGAGATGCATTGAACAAGGCTATCAAAGGTGAATATCCCCTTGAGGAACTCTATTCCATTCCTGAAGATTTAAGAGAGTATGTCAAAATCAACGAAACATCAATAACAATTAAAAATTCAATAAAAACAAACCTGGAGTTCAGATTGGAAAATCTTTATGAAGACAATTACAGTTTCGGAACAATGTACGATTTTATATTTTGCAGGAATGTTTTCATCTATTTTAGCAGAGATCTTCAGATTAAGATACTTAATAACTTCTATTCGATTTTGAATGCGGGAGGATACTTAATTCTTGGAAAAGTAGAAACTCTTTCCCAAAATTTTAAGAACAAATTCGAAATGATCGATTTACGCAATAGGATATACAGAAAGCTATGAAAATCATCGTTCATATTGCCGAATATAAAATAGCGCACAATTCCGGTATTTTGTTAACAAACGGACTTGGTTCCTGTGTTGCTATAGCACTTTATGACGGAAGGCAAAAACTGGGAGGACTTTTACACTTCCTTCTACCCGATTCCTCATTGAGTGTTGATGTTTCCAATCCTGCCAAATTTGCTGATATGGGAACCGATCAATTGGTATATGATATGCTGGAATCCGGTGCAAATATAAAAAACATAAGGGCTAAAATTGTGGGAGGGGCAAATATGTTCAGCCAAATCAGGAGAGCAAATTATGTCCCCATAGGGACTCGCAATATAGAAGCGGCTAAAACTAATCTGGAAAGACACGGAATACCGATTGTTGCGGAAGATACGGGGAAAGACTTCGGACGTAGTGTCGAATTTCATCTCGATTCGGGTATCCTAATTGTCAAATCGTTTAAAATGGGGGTAGTTGAACTGTGAGTAACAAGATACGCGTACTTGTCGTTGATGATTCCGTATTTATGAGAAAATTGATATCGGATATGCTTAACAGCTACGATGATGTGGAAGTTGTTGCAAAAGCAAAAAACGGAGAGGAAGCTCTTTCAATCATAGATAAATTTCCGATAGATGTAGTTACAATGGATATAGAAATGCCTGTCATGGATGGTATTTCGGCAATCAATAAAATAATGGCTGTAAAGCCTTTACCTATTATTGTTCTAAGTGCTTATGCCGAAAGCGGTGCCGGACCTACAATCGAAGCTCTACAAATGGGAGCTGTAGATTTTATAAGAAAGCCATCTGGCCCCATTTCATTTGACATTGAAAAAATAAAATCGGAACTCATTGAGAAAATAAGAAATGCAATAAAAATCGACATCAAGGCAAGAAGCAAACAAAAATTAATCTTTGAAAGAAAGAAATATGATGTAAGTAAATTGAATCAAAATCTTGCAGTTGTAATCGGAGCTTCCACCGGAGGACCCAAAGCTTTGACTCTACTTCTAAAAGAGTTCCCGTACAATTTTCCCGCCCCAATTCTTGTTGTTCAGCACATGCCTGAAGGTTTTACCAAACAGTTTGCAGAACATTTAAATAGAGATTGTAAAATAAATATTGAGGAGGCAAAAGACGGGACTTTGGTTAGGAAAGGAAATGTCTATATCGCAAAAGCCGGTTATCACATGATGCTAGAGTCAATTGATGAAGATAAGAATATAATTCGATTAATTAGAGGGGAAAAAATTAACAGTGTTATGCCTTCTTGTGAACCTTTATTCGATTCGGCGGCAAAAATATACAGAAATAATTTAATAGGTATAATTCTTACGGGTATGGGGAAAGACGGAGCTAACGGAATAAAAACAATAAAGAGGTTTGGTGGAATAACTATAGCGGAGTCAAAGAACACTGCAATGATATATGGTATGCCTAAAGCGGCAATAGAAACCGGAGCCGTTGATTTTATAAAGCCATTAAACGAAATTCCGGACCTTATCATAAAAATTATGACATTGGAGAGGTAAATTATGGATATCTACATCAAACGATTAAAAACACGACTTTCTATGCTTGAATCAAAAGCCGTTAAAACGACAAATTCCAAAGAAAGAGAATTGATTAAAAGGAATTTAAAGAAATTATATGAAGAAATAAGAGAAATGAGAAAAGATTTAGATGAAATCGAAGCAAAAATCAAAAAAATCTCGAACAATATTAGATCGACAAGCAACGATAACAATCCCGAAAATGTTAAATCCTTTGTTCAAGCAATGAAAGTTTCTCCGGTAAATGTTTTGACAATGATCGATGACGGCTGGAATAATATAATAAAGGAAAATTACGATAAGGCAATTCAAATATTAAAGAAAACCGTAAATCTAGCTCCGGACGAGATAGAAGCCATGAATTTACTATCCTGGGCATTGATGAAAAAAGGACAATTAGACGATGCAATGATTATCGCTCAAAAGGTAATTATGAAAATACCCGATGACCCTATAGCTCATACAAATATGGGTTATATTATGTATAAGAAGAAAAATTACGGAGAAGCGATAGAATATCTTTCAAAGGTCATACATCAAAATAAGAACAAAAAAGCTATAATCTACTCAACATATTACCTCGGGCTAATTTACATGGATCGAGGTATGTATAACGATGCGATAGAACATTTCAGAAAAACACTTGAAATGTCTCCCAACCTATATGAGGCTTATTATCATCTCGGTTTAACATTTGAAATGATGGGAAATAAAGACTTTGCCATAAAGGCATGGAAAAAATGTTTTTCTCTGAATAAATATACCATATGGGCAAAAAAAAGTCAGGAAAAACTGAAAGATTACAACATAAATTTAGAATAAAATGGGATTATTCAAAAGATCTCTTTTTATCGCAACAGGAAAACTATTTCAGGCAATAACCACTTTTACCTATACAATTATACTCTCCCATATTCTATCTAAATTTTACTACGGAATATACCAACAGGCATTACTTACATCAAGAATCATAGTAGCTATTATGATTTTCGGAATTCCTACTGCCGTCTTTTATTTCTTACCGAGGTTTAACGATAAGGAAAAAAACAATTTTATTTCTACAATAATGTCTATTATGTCACTGCTTTCGGTCGGAGCTATAGTTTTAACCTATGTTGCTTCATTAAACAGTAGAGTTCTGTACGGCAATGTTATCATAAAGGAATATCTTCTGCTTTACGGCATTTTTATCGGAGGACGAATATTCTCCTCGATTCTTGATCCTTTTTTGATATCAAGAAGGAAAGAAAAACTGGTTATGCTTTACTATTTATTCTTCAATACAATTGAAATCGTTTTTATAATTATATATTATTGGCTTTCTTTAAGTTTTATCTCAATCTTTATATTTTTTGCCATAGTGGGTATCTTACAAGTTCTGGTTACTTTCCTTATCCTAACGTTCGTTTATCATTTCAAGTTTACAAAACCGAATTTTCATATCGGCGGCAAAATCCTGTCCTATTCCCACCCCATTGCTTTAAACAATATATTGGGGATACTCTCCAGCAATATGGATAAAATTATCATTTCGGGATTTCTCGGTGCAACATATTATGCAATTTATATAAACGGCTCTTATCAAATACCTTTAATCTCCATATTCATCTCCAGTGTTGTAGCCGTTATCGCTCCCGACATAACTGCATTCCATTTCAAAGAGGAACATACTCAACTCGTATCTGTCATTCGAAAATCCATTGATAAAACTTCTCTTCTGGTTCTACCGCTATTCATATTCTTTCTTATGGTATCGAAAGAATTTATCTTGGCACTTTACTCAAACAAATTTTATGCCAGTATTGCCATATTTAGAATTACACTGTTCATCTTGCCCTTTAGGTTGACTAATTACGGAAACATTCTAAATTTACTCGGTAAAACAAAAACCGTTCTTTTCATAAGTCTCTTCGAACTTGTCTTAAATGGCGCTTTGTCTCTTACTCTTCTTCGCTTTATGGGAATATACGGACCTGCCATATCATTCTTAATAACAACAATTATTCAAATCTTCATTTTAATCTACTATATAACGAAAACGGTCGATACAAATATTACCGAGTTGTTTCCGATTAAAAACATGGGCAATTACTTTTTAATTTCTGTTCTAGCTTCCCTACCTCTTTTTCTCTTGAAAAACAGATTTACGGGAATACGACTTTTAATATTAGAAACCACTGTTTTTGCCGTTTTATTTATGATATTATATTTCGGTAGGAGGTATTTTTTTGAAAGAGAGAGATGAGTTCAGAAAGAAAGTCGGATTAAACAATATCTATTTCTCGGAGGAGATGGAGAATGCTCTTCGTTTATATGGTTTTAACACCGAAATTATCCCACTGTATTACCGTAAAAGTATCGTCGGCATAATCACAAACTATACGAAGAAACATAAAATCTCTCTTCCTCCCTATCTGTTTCCATTCTATGGACTCCATATTAATAACGATTTCTTAACCGAACATCCTGAAAAGGCTATTGAAACATTGCGCTTAGCTACGGAAAACCAAAAGAGAAAATTTATATATTCACTTTTTTCACTGTCTCCGGAAATTACGGATATAAGAGCCTTCAAAGAAAGTGGTTGGAGGGAGTCAGTAAAATACACATACCGTATTCTTCGAAACGAAACTATTTTAAAAAAATCGAAAATTCGAAAGATAAAAGGAATCGATGATGGCGAATACACAATTAGCGAATCAAATGATACGGCAAAGCTATACGAAATGATTGTTAATATGAATAGTTCCAAAAGGAGGATAACCCCCTATAACGGTGATTATCTTAGTCTTATATTTAAAAATCTGCATTCGAATCAAAGAACCATATACGGACTCTACAATAGTGAAGGAGTATGTTTTGCCACCGCATTTATCCTCCGAGATAAATCTTGCAGTTATCTTTTTGCAAACGCAATGAATTCTAAAATTAGAAAAACCAATCTGAATCTCTATTTCCTGTATAAGATCATTAAAAAAGAATTAGACATTAGCCCCTGTTTCGATCTCCAGGGTGCCAACACTCCATCATTGGTGAAATTTAAAGAGAATTTCAATGCCCATTTAATACAGTACTTTCATATTGAAACGGGATTGAATATAACAGGTTTAATAAGATTAAAAGGAATGCTCAAAAAATGGTCGATTCATTAAGAGAATTGCTTTATATATCCGGATTGCAATATCTGAAAAACGCGGAAGAAATTTCTTTAGGTTACAAAACGACAAATAAAAAAAAGCACAATATCGTTTTTGATAATTCCACAAATCGCATTAATATAAAAATAAACGGAGAAAAACTACTCGCATTCGGCTCTACCGATTATCCTTCACGAGTATCAGGCAATAAAATTTATTTCTTCAACATTCCAAAAACAATTGAGGCATATCTCTCTTGTAATTTTTCGACATCATCAAAACCTTCGGTAAACATTATAGCTGATTTTTTTAGAGAAACGGTTGTTAATTTTCTAAGTAGTAAAAATATCTTTATTCCTATTATCTATCCTCTTCCTGATAATCTTCCGGTTCTCTTTGTTTCACATGATATCGATCTACTCCGCTATTCGAAATTCTACGATATTTTCAGGCCAAACAAGTTTAAAAAAATAAGTGATTTCTTAGCTCTTTTCAACCCGCGATATGACAGATATTGGAATATTGACAGAATCATTCAATGGGAAAAGGAAAATTCTATAAAGAGCACCTATTTCTTCATAACGCGGAGCAAAGATAAACATGCAAGGAGGTATTCTCTTACGGAAGCAAAACCTACAATTGAACTACTGAAAAAGAACAATATAGAAATCGGATTGCATCTGCCGGATTTTGAGAAAATCGATTCGGAATCCGTCTCGAGGGAGATAAAAATAATTACAAAGTATGCATCGGTTAAAGGAGTGCGTAAACATTACCTCACAGATGATTTCCTCGGCTATATAAATGCATTAAACGGAAGCGGTATAAATTATGACTCTACAGCCGGATTCCGGAATCAAATCGGTTTCAAGATAGGAACCTCTTACCCCATTTGGTATGGTGATGTGCTCGAAATTCCTCTTTTAATCATGGATTCCGCTTTGATGAAATCCAAAGGAACTCCTGAGGAATTAATGGAATTGCTCGATAAATACGGAGGCATATTTTCCGTCCTATTTCACAATCATATACTTGCGCCGGAATATAAAAACTGGTGGTTGCAAATTAAAAATTTGATCGATGAATTCCGTTCAAAATCCCCTATCTCCATGTCCGGTCTTGATCTCCTGAATTGGAGAAAACAAATTGATAGCTTAGAAATCAATTTGAAGAAGAACAAACTGATTATTAAAACCGAAAAACATTTGAGTAATTATCCCGTAACAATTGAATATAACGGACAAAAATACAGATTTTTTACCGGGGAGGTAAATCATGAAAAAAATATTCATTAGTTTAGTTTTTGTTCTTCTTTTTTCATCATGCTCTTTTATCAAGTCCATTCAAACAGTAAAAAAACCCGATATATCCATTAAGGGTATTTCAATCGGGGCAATAGGTTTAACGGAAGCGACCCTGCATTTAACGTTAAGTATAAAGAACAAGAATTCATTCTCGATCAACCTCTCGAAATTAGATTACAACATAAAGGTAAACGATTACAATGTAGGTAGCGGAATAAAAAATAATTTGAATTTACCGGCATCTCAAATTGAAGTTGTGGAATTACCTGTTACTGTGAAATACAGGATTTTCCCCGATCTTTTTAAATCAATAATACAAAAGAAAACATTAAAATACAGAGTTTACGGAAGGGGATATATAAACACATCATTTACAACCTTTTCTTTCCCCTATTCTACCGAAAAGGAACTTTCCTTCTAACGGTTTACTCACCAAGAATTCTTGACAAATACATGGATTTTTGCATATAATCATGGCATGAAAATAATAATTATCGTAATCTCGCTTTTACTCCCCATATTTTTCGGATACTTCTTCAAGCTAATAAAACTTTTTAATAAAGATGAAATAGCAACACTCAGAAAATTTGTAGTGAAAGTAACCGTTCCATTTATAATTTTCAGAAATCTCTACAAAGCGGATATGGAAAGTCTGGGGCAAATTTATCCGGCTATGCTCTCATTTATCATACTTTCTTTACTCTACATGATTACTGCATACTTCGTTTCAAATATCATTTCAAAAGATCGCAAAAAGCAAAATTCTTATGCATTTGCAACATTCGTCGGCAATTACGGTTATCTCGGTTGGGGAGTTCTTTACTACTTTTATGGTAACAGCGGATTTACTCGCTCTGTGTTTTTTACTATTCTCTTTTGGCCGGTTTTTTTATCTACAGGTTTTTTTCTCGTATATCTAAAAAACAAGAAACATGCAAGAGCGAACAAGAACAATTTCCTCCCTGTTCTTACACAGCATGCAACCATTCCAATTTTAACTGCTATAGTAGCAATTGCAATGAACATTACGCATGTAAACATCCCGAATATCCTTTCTAATTTCATAGATGATTTTGCTAACATTACAATTCCTATGATCCTATTTACAATAGGATTGAATTTCTCGTTTAAAATGAAAAGGAGTCAATTCAAAGTAATTTTTTCCTCATCACTTCATCGTCTTATTTTTGGTTTTTTACTTGGTATTATAACGGTATTTGTTACAACATTGATTTTTAAAACCGATAAAATAATGACAAAAGTTATTCTTATCGAATCCATAATGCCCACGGCAGCTATGGCTCCGCTATTTGAAGAGTATATTGAAATGGACAGTGAACTTATGTCGGGTATCATTACATTTTCAACGGTTCTATCACTAGTCACCATACCGATTTGGTACTACTTGGTTCAACTTTTATAGGAATTTTCGATGGCTTCTACCAACATTTTAGCATTGATAACAGCTTTTCCTGCATGACAATTGTTAAAAAAGGCATATATTTTTTTCGTACGTTGAGCTATCTCGATTATATCATCCTTAAAATTAAGAATCTCGTCATTCGAGTAAAGATAATTATATCTATCGCTATTTTTATCATACCAATTTTTATTCCTCCCGTGGAATCTGAAATAAGCATTCTTTCCGGTAACGGTAGGTTTATATCTCGGCAACTTTGCCAAACGCGGAAGATCAATGGTACATATATCTATATCATTATCTTTTAGAAAGTTTAAATACTTATTATCTTCCCAATACCTATTCCTAAATTCTACAAAAACGGGAATATCCTCTGTTTTATCTTTCAATAATTTCAAATAAGTTGTCGTATCTCTTTTCGGGAAAAAGTACGGCGGGAATTGAAATAAAATACCTCCAAGTTTACCACTCTTTTTAATTGTCTCCAAACTTCTAAAAAATATATCAATCACTTTATAATCAGGATTAAACTTCCAGGAACCTTTTTCAATAACGTCGTGTGTAATTCCCTTATACGCCTTTACTATAAAATCATACGTGTCAGGGGTTCTATTTACAAATGAATCATACACCGCTCCACTCACCAATTTATAATAACTAACATTGATCTCCAGAGCACTAAATGGAAAATTATTAATATAATAATTTAACATCTCTCCCTTTTTGATTTCTTTCGGATAAACTTTTCCCACCCAATCACGAAAAGAGAAACCACTAGTTCCTATTTTAATATCCATTTTTACATGTAAAATTATAAAGAGATATTGAATTTTTCTGTTTTCATTTTATTAACATAAGGAATCTCGATTATCACCTTTGTTCCTACATTAACCTTACTTTCTATCTTTATATTTCCTGATATATCATCGAGAAATTCTTTAACGGTGTATAAACCTATTCCGACTCCACCGAATTTCCTCGTTTTGCTACCATCTAATTGAACAAACCGTTTAAATATTTTATCTTTCTTGTCTTCCGGGATTCCGATCCCTGTATCCGTAATCACAATTCTAACTCTTTTCTTCCCCGACTCCATAACTGATATTTTAATGGAACCACTATCGGTAAATTTAATGGCGTTTTCGATCACATGCTGAAATATTGAAAACAATTTATCTCTATCGGCAAGCACTGTATATTTGTATTCATTAAATTCACATTCCATTTCCAATCCTTTTCTTTGAACTATACCTCTGTAAGTGGAACAAACTTCCTTTAGGATATAAGAAAGTTCTATTTTCTCTATTCTGTTTTTATATTTATCCTGAATTAAAAGTAATGTGCTAATCAATTCGTTAAGTTTCACCGTGTTGTTGCTTATTTTTATTACCGCATCTTTCTGTTTTTCGTTAAGCTTTCCCAGTTTCTCATTTTTTAAGTAATCGACATAACCTATAATAGATGTTAAAGGGGTTTTTAATTCATGGGAAACGTTACTTAAAAATTGGTCTTTCAAAACATTGCTTTCTCTCAGTTTTT
Organism: candidate division TA06 bacterium; assembly: GCA_003641665.1. Classification (GTDB taxonomy): domain Bacteria; phylum Hydrothermota; class 32-111; order QNBC01; family QNBC01; genus QNBC01. The sequence goes on along the minus strand of QNBC01000007.1, from coordinate 1,782 downwards.
CTATTGTTAAATTTAATTTTTCCACATATTGCTTGATGCTTTTCCTGGATTCTTCCAGTATGCTTGCAATTTGAGCAAATTCATCATTTCCCTGCAAAATAATGGGGGTTTCGAAATCACCCATTTCCAATCTCTTTGCCAAATTTGTTAACCTCTCCAATCTGCCTGTTGAAATGCGAGATAAAAAGTACCCTATTAGCAAAGCTATGAATATAAGTAAAACCTCAAAGACCGTGAAGTAAACAATATAGTTATCAATATAACCGTATGTTTTGCTTAAATCATATATAAAAACATTCGAATAAAAATGTCTGTCCCACTTATCCACATACGGCACAATTACAACCAAATAATTACCGATTCTGCTTGTGGAGGTTTCAAATGTTATCGTATTTTTCATAATAAAATCATTTATTTTTTCTCTAAAATCGGTTTTAAAATCACTGAACTCATACGTCGTTGTTCCGTTCGTTTTTACAATTATAATATCTTTTAACAATGGCTGTTTCTCTTTTATATAATAGATCTCTCTGTTCACAAAGAATGTCCTATTGGTTGCATTTTGTAAGTAAGTTTCTATAATTTTGGGAGAGTTTACTTCAGAGAAATTCTTTAAATTCAAAACTGTACTTCTGATATTAAAATCCTTCCACTGGTTGAAAAAGATAATACCGGCTAATAAAAATATAAATATAATTATTATCGTGAATATAAAAAACAGTTTCAAACGAAAGCTCATTTAAATTTTATCTCCTTAACGGTAACGTTATTATCACTCCTCGGTGTATATTCTATTCTATCCGATACAACATAGTAATTCTTTTCATAAACAAGAGGGATTATAGGCATGTCATCCAATATCATTTCCTGAACTTTCCATTCTATCTCTTTTTTTTTCGCTGTAACGCTATTACTGTTCAAAAGATCAAGAAGACTGTCTACTTCTCGATTTCCGTAACCGGTTCTATTATGTTTTCCCTTCTTTACCGAGTGAGAGTAAAACAAACCGGTCAAAACACCACTCAAATCCGGTATATCGGGAACGGAACCGAGTAGAAACATATCAAAATCGCCTTTATTAATCTTATTGAAAAGTTCAGCTACTCGAGGTGTATCCGGAACAACCGTAATATTGATTTTTGATAATTGATCTGCAAAAAAATTGATCATATCTATTCGTCTACTCGAAGCCGTAATTTTTAATTTGTAGGGCGTTCTAATTCCTGCCTTTTTCAAATAATACCTTGCGGAATCCAAATTATATAGATTGTTTGATTTTCTAAAGTCATATCCCGAGAGGAAGGGTAGAGCATATTGGTTTGCAGGTGTTGCAAGCCCTTTGTAAATATCTCTTGCCATTCTATTACGATCTATAGCAAATGACAGAGCTTTTCTGAAATTCTTATTGTTAAAAGGATATTTGCGAAGATTAAATGCAAGATATCTTAAAGCCCCTTCCACCCCATTTATTCTATTGTCATCTTTAAAGCTATCGATAATAAAGTAATTTGTCTCTGCAATCAGATCGACTTTCCCGTTTTTATAATCTTCGATTAATTTTTTATAATCGTTGCAAAATTTAATATAAACTTTTCTGCATTTAATTTTTCTCTCAAAATATTTTCTGAAAGGAACAGCAACAATCTCATGCGGTTTAATCATCTCGGGAAGAAGGGGCCCCGTTCCATTCAATGAATTGTCATTAATTGTAGATCTGCTCTCTATAAATATAGACGCCAATCTAACCAAAAGGTAAGGATCATTAATTTTTGTTGTAATTTT
>QNBC01000006.1 GCA_003641665.1 candidate division TA06 bacterium | reverse complement strand
TGCGAGCACAATAACTCAACAACTGGCAAGAGACATGTTTTTGACAAAGAAGAAAACGATTATAAGAAAAATACAGGAAGCGATTTTAGCTCTAGAAATAGAACGATTATATTCAAAGGATGAAATCCTGGAAATGTATCTCAATCAAATTTACTATGGAGAGGGAGCGTATGGTGTTGAGGCTGATGCAGAAACATACTTCGGTAAACACGCTTCGGAGTTAACCCTACCGGAAGCGGCTTTGATAGTAGGTATTCCCAAACATCCCCTTAAATATAATCCGAAGAGGCATCCGGATTATGCTTTTATTAGAAGGAACGTTGTTTTGGATGTAATGGCAAATGCCGGATATATATCTAAAGAAGATGCCGAAAGATTGAAACAGGAACCGCTTGGAATAGTAATTAAAGAAAAAGGATACAATAATGCTCCGTATTATATGGAGGAAATAAGAAAATTCTTAATTTCTAGATACGGAGAAGATATCCTGTATAAAGGGGGGTTGAATGTTTATTCTTCCTGTAATCTTACAATACAAAAGAAGGCAGAGGAGATTTTTGAAGATCATCTTCGGAGGATGGAGATAGAAAGACATTTCGAATACAATATAGTAAACGGTTTTATTGACGGGAAACCGGAATATCTCCAAGGAGCATTAATCGTGGAAGACGCCAAAGACGGTTCCGTTTTAGCTATGATCGGAGGAAGGAATTTCAAGCAGAGCTCTTTTAATAGGGCAACACAGGCGAAGAGACAGGTGGGATCTTCATTTAAGCCCTTTGTGTACTTAGCAGCAATCGACAATGGTTATAATCCTTCCGATATAATTCTCGATGCCCCTATAGTTGTAAAACTCAAAGGGGTTAAAGATGAAGATAAAAGTATCTACAAACCGTCAAACTTCGACAATAAGTTTATGGGGCCGATAACCCTACGATCAGCTCTGGCTCATTCAAGAAACCTTGCTACGATACGTTTGTTGCAGAGAATAGGTCCCTATACGGTTATAGATTATGCTAAGAGATGCGGAATTAATGAAAAATTACACCCTTATCTATCTCTCGCCATAGGAAGTGCCTCTATAACCCTTGAAGAGATGGTTTCTGCATATCAAACATTAGCCGATCAAGGAGAACATATCACACCTCATATGATAGACAGCATCGTAGATGCAAAAGGGAATATTGTTTATGTTCCGAATATAGAAAAAAAACAGGAGATCTCAAAACAATCGGATTTTATAATTGTAAATATGATGGAAAGCGTAATTAACGAAGGTACGGGGCGTTATGCAAGAATGTTAGGACTAAAAAAGCCTGTGGCAGGTAAAACAGGGACCACAGATAACTTTACCGATGCATGGTTTGTAGGCTTTAATCCGGATATCGTTTGCGGAGTATGGGTAGGTTTCGATTCTTTGAGAACAATGGGTAAAAATGCCACGGGAGCAGTTATGGCGTTACCGATTTGGGCTAAATTGATGAAATCGTTAATACAGGGGGATTCGTTAACGCCACCGATTTTTAAGGACGGCGAGGATTTTAATAAACCTAGTGGTATTGTCGAAAGAAGAATATGCGAACAATCAGGGTTGCTGGCAACGCCATATTGCCCGAAAATAAGAAATGAGTATTTCATAGAGGGTAATGAACCAAAGAAAAAATGTAATATACATGGTCCGGATGGAGTAAACAGTGACAATATATGGAAAGAGCCGTACGATGTGAACAAAAACAAGGAGAATAACGATGAAATCTTTCATTAAGAACCTATTACTTATAACCATACTAATAGGTATAATATTTATCTATTTCAAGGAATATAAGCCGAAAATTGAGAAATACAACAAATTAAAAAGCGAAGAGCAGGAGATCATAAAAGAACTAAATGCGCTAAAAATGAAGGTTGACAGTATGTCGAATAAAAAGCAGGATAATATAGATAAGTATACATATGAATCTATTCAAAAAGAGCTCAAGACCGATAGTATAAGGGTATGGAAAACCGGAGAAGGACTAAAGTTCGAAGTTAATGATCGAAGAATATTTATGAAAAACAAGAGCCTTCCAACAAAAGAAGGGGAAAAAATGCTCGAAAAATTGTTGAGTAATATTACGAATGTTAAAGGAAATATAAAGATAGAGGTATTGCTGGATTCCCTTGATAAAAACGGAAAACTAAAAATAGACAGAAGCGTATTTATAATGAATCAAATGATTAGAAAATACGGAATAAATAGAAATGATGTTGAGATAAATATATTATTGGTAAAAAAGGGCTTATCCGGGATAAATATAGAGTTGAGATGAATAAAAATGTAATCGTTCTTTTTTCCGGTGGATTAGACAGTATATTGGTTTATAAAATAGTAAGAGCTTGGGGATTTGAGCCTGTTGCAATAACCCTTACATCTCCATTTATCAAAAAACTGGACAAGGAATATTATAGGAAGAAACAGGGGATAAATTTCAGAGAGATCGATTTTACCAACGTGCAATATGAAGCGATAAAATCACCTATTTATGGTTATGGTAAAGCCATTAATCCTTGTATAGATTGCCATGCGGCTATGATTAGAATGGCAAAGGAAGAAATGGAGAAAGAGGGGGCTGCTTTTATCGCTACAGGTGAAGTGGTTGGTCAAAGACCAATGTCCCAGAGAAAGGACGCAATGAATAGTGTTGAGAAACTGTCAGGGGTAAAGGGATATATTGTAAGACCTTTGTCCGGAGGATTATTGGCACCGACAATACCAGAGAAGAATGGTATGATAAAAAGAGAGTGGCTTTATAAAATTACCGGAAGGGGAAGGAAGGAACAGTATCAATTGTGTGAAGAGTTCGGAATAGAAGATATTCCTTCATCAGGTGGCGGATGTCTTCTCACAGAAAAAAGTTTCATTGGAAGAGTAAAGACAGTTATTAAATATGACAATAGAATAGCCCTTAATTATATTAAATACGGGAGAATGTTTGATCTTGAGGGAACATTGTTCATATTGGCAAGAAATGAGGAGGAATCGGAGTATATATTTCGAAACGGGGGAGACAAGGTGATTTTCCCCAAAAACAGAATTGGACCAACGGGGATTATATTAGGCAAGGGAAAAGAAATTGAGGCTTGTAAGATAATAGGTAGATATTCGAAGGGAGAAGGAAAACATATTGAATGCGAATATAGGGGAGAGATTATAAAAACAGAGGTATACAATGAAAAAAACATTGATACTATTGTTGATTAGCCTGGTCATACAGACAATTATAGTTGATGCTAAACCGGGTAAAGCTGCTATCGCAACAGGATTGTCCATAATTATTCCGGGTGGAGGGCAAATATACAATAAACAATTTGGGAAGGCGATTCTAATTGCGGGGGCAGAGGTAACTACCGCATACTTTATTCAAGAATTTAATAAGAGATCTATAAAAGCGGAGAATGAGCAAGAAAAAATTAAATATGAAAACTATAGAAATAATATGATTTGGTTATTGGGGGGCGAAATTGTATATTCTTCAATAGACGCTTTTATAGATGCACAAATGGCGGATATGAACAAAAAGATAGATATATCTATAAAAAAAGGGGGGGTGTATCTCTGTTACAAATTTTAATGTTTCACGTGAAACATTAAAGAGACTTAAGAAATTTGAAAATTTTGCTCTTTTGTGCAATAAAACACAAAATTTATATTCAAAGAGAGATGTAGCTGTTTTTTGGGAGCGGCATATTCTTGATTCCTTAAAAATAAACGATCTTTTAAAGGGGGAAGAGGTAGTGGCAGATGTTGGTAGCGGGGGAGGATTACCGGGGATACCCCTTGCCATCGTAAACAGAGAGAAAAGGTTTATACTTATTGAGCGGAGAGAAAAGAAAGCGTTATTTCTGGTGGAGGCAAAAAGGGTGATGGGGCTAAATAATATTGAGGTTATCAAAAAAAACTTTGAGGAGATAACAAATATTGAGGCAAAAGTATTTGTTTCCAGAGGGGTAAAGCTTGAAAGCAGGATTATCGCTCATTCCAGGAAGTTAGTAAAAAAAGGTAGATATATATATTTCAAAGGGCAAAGTTTCGATTTAAGTAAATACACGTTTCTGAAAGATTATAAGACAGAAGAGAAAAAAGAGATATTGATTGTCTATCTTTGATTTCCAAATGATTTTAAGAATATTGTTGTAAAAAGTGCCACGATAAAAAAGATTAAATGAGGAAAAAGATTTGCGAGCAAAGGAGAGAGTCCCCCTGCATTTCCTAATGCTCTGAAACTTTGTAGAGTTCCCCAATAAAAAAATCCAATTAAAAGACTCAATCCGAATTCAAACAGATTTGATGTTCCCTTACTGCGGACCCCAAGAGTAATACCAAGAAAAGCAAGAATCATGACAGAAACGGGATAAAACAAGAGGTAGTAAATCTGCGTATAGATTTTCTTTGTCGTCTGCCCTATGGAATTCATATAATTTGCATAAGCGAGAAGCTCGTTAATAGTCATATTATTAATTGTAATATTTTTTGTAATAAGCTTGTTCGGGGGTATATTGAGCGTGGAATCTTTCACTGAATTTAAATCATAATACTTAAAAACGCCCTCCTTTTTTGAAAACATTCTTCTTCGGACATTAAAAAGTTCCCAATATTTACCCGTCCATTGAGCATAGTCACAATCATCCCTTTCGACAAGAGTTCCTGTAGAATCACTTTTTAATATTGTTAATGTAAATAGTTTATTCATTTTTGTATCGATATAACGGGCAGCATAAAGGATATTATTAGAGCCTATAAAGTAGATATCTCTCTCATATCTGTGGCGAGAAACAATGTGATCGATCTTTTCCGATTTTATTTTATCTGAAAGTCTGTTAAATCGAGGAACGAAATAGAGATTTAAAAAAACTAAAATCAAAGTAAGAAATATGCACATATATAAAACCATGTTTGTAAGAGAGGAAAGTTTTATTCCTAAAGATTTAACGGCTGTGTTTTCATTCCATTTTTCCCTGTGGGCGAGACTGAAATAAATGGAAGTTAGCAAGCCGAGCGAAAAAAACATAATAAATAGAGCGGGAATTTGGAGTGAATAAAATTTAAAAACATCGAACCATTGAGCATGTTTGTTGATATAGTACGAAAGATTGTTGAATAAATCGGTAATTACATATAAAAATACTACAATTAACGTAAAGAGAAAGGATAATTTTATTATGGTATTTAAATAATATCTTTGAAGAATTTTCAATGTTTCCTTCTTGTAAAATACTTAATTATGGAATATTTGTTTATAACGTGTGAAATGATTACAACTGTTGCAAGGGCAAAAACAAAGAGAGGTGTTATGGCGGCTATTAGCGGGTTGATGTAACCCATTGAGGAGAGAGATTCGCCACCTATCATCATAACGTAAAACACGCCATAAATACCGAGACTTATGGTTAACGAAAGCCCTATGTTTACGTTTTTCATCATTGCGCCTATTCCCGCCCCCATAAAAAGTAAAAATATGGATGTTAAAGGGATAGAAATCTTCTTGTATATTTCGAGGTACAATCGATTCAGGCTCCTCTTATAGTGCGTAATCATAAAAGTATTGTGTTTTTGATTTATGCTCCTGTTCATTTGCTTTTTTGTTGTTTTGATTCGTTCAATGAGTTGCCATATATCCAATTCATGATCTCCCCTGTATGAAGATTTGCTGGAGTTTACATTTTCTTTGATAGGAAGAATAAAATTTTGCTTTTGGAAATTAACAATGTGATATTCGTTGTGAAATTTGTCAAAATCATGAATTGTTCCGTTGTATAGTAGAAGCCAAAGTGTATCACTTCTTGCTCCATTTATTATTTTCCCGCCCTTTGCCATAATTATCCTCTTCACGTATCCGTTCTCTTCTTCGTATATATAAATATTTTTCATGGAGTCGTCTTTTCTGTTGATTTTTTCGATAAAAAAACTGTAATGACCGAAATTTTTTGTAAACACCCCTTCTTCAAGTTGATATGTTGGTTTAAATTTGTAAATATTTAGCATAAGATTTTTTAACTTATGGTTGGAATTGGGTAGTATCGTATTGTTAAATACAATTAAAAGGAGCATTATAACCAAAGTAAAATAAAAGAGAGGTTTAAGCAGTCGATAAAAATTGATACCGAGCGATTTGAAAGCCACTGTTTCGTTGCCATTGGCAAAATTTCCAAAAGTCATTATACCGGCAAAAACATGGGCCATTGGTATTGTTAATGATATAAGATAAGGGATACTCGATAAAAATATCATTGCCGTATAACCCCCGGAAACTCCGCGAGTTATAGAGAGATCAAGGAGTTCAAAAAGACGACTCATTAAAAAGATGAATGTGAAAAGACAAAATCCTAAAATAAGCGGGTATATATAGTTCCTGAGAATATATTTATCGAGCGTTTTCATGTCTTGATATTATCATAGCTTTTAAGATCTTTCAACAGCTAAATTAATTGTACTGCATGGCTTTAATGAAGGCGCTATAATCGAAAGGTTTCTTAAGTATCATAATATCGTTATTTAATTCCAATAATGCGTGCAGTTTTTCCTTTTCGAAGTATCCGGATGATATTATGAATTTTGCGTTCCCATTTGCTGAAAAAAGTTTATTAAACAAATCTATTATTGAGATACCTTTTATATTAAAATCCAGATAGACATGTGAAATTGAATTTCGGTTTTTTTGCATATACAGAATACCTTCATGGGGGTCATTTGTAATATAATGATTAATATGAAGACTATTCAGAATAGAATCTATAAACGAAGAAACTATTTCATTGTCCTCTATTATAAGCATACTATCTACTCGTTTTTTCCCATGTCCACCAATGTCCGGTATAAGCTGCTTCTCTTCGCACGAATATTGTGGGAGGTAGACATTAACGTCGGTACCTTTGAATCTTTTACTTGATATTTCGATAAAACCGTTATTGTTTTCTACTATCTCAAGAACCATAGATAAACCTAACCCGGAATGCCCTCCTTGTTTTGTAGTATAAAAGGGCTTAAAAATTTCTCTCATTGAGGTCTCTTCAATTCCTATACCGGTATCACGTATTTTTATATGGACGAAATCCTGATTTTTTAGTCCGTAAATTCGAATTTTTTCCTTATCTGTTATATGAATCGAATCAAAACTAAGTTCAATTGAGCCCTCTTCACGAATAGCCTCGAGAGCATTGTAAATTAGGTTTAGAAGGATCTGATTAAATCCGGTGCTCGAAATTAAAGAACAATATTTCTTCTCTTCTCCCGAGTAATATATTTTAGTACTTTCCGGTTTAATCAATTCGATAATCTCCAAGATATTCTTTGATTCTTCGAAAAGATCAATAACTTCTCCCGGCTGTTTTATTTTCAGCGGAACTCTATGAATAAGATCCGTAGCCATTATTGTGGATTGTTCTATTTTAGAAACAATCTCTTTAATTTCCATATTATCTCCTGCAATCATCTTAAGATAACTTGCATAACCGACAATGGGTTGTAATAGATTGTTTATTTGGTTTCCTATTATACTCGATAGGTTTTGTAGGGTCTCTCTTTTTTTTAGCTCAATAATTTCTTTTTCATAAACGGCAATATTTGTGATATCGACAACAATACCAATAATATCTACCCCCGATTGGTTCTTAAAAGTGTTTAAGAACATGTTGTAAACATAAATGGTGTTGTTTCGGGTTATATCTATTCTGGAATTTAAAACCCCCTCCTTAAACAGTTGTTCTTTGAATCGTTGTATTTTCCCTCTCCCCTCTTTTGAAATCAGGGAAAAGAAATCCGTATCTTTATTTGATAAAAAAGCAGGGAACATGTTTAGAAATTGCTTATTGTAGTAAATAATGTGTTCTTCCTCCTGTAGAAACAAACCAAATGGAGCATCGGAAAAGAAATTGGTAAGTATTGTTTGATAATTTGTATCAATATTGTAACTAAAAAGAGAGGAGCCTATTTTCTGTTTCCCGATGAAATAAAAAGAGTTGTTTTTTGTAGTAATTTTGGAGATGATATAGAAATTCTTTTTCCCGATAGGCATGATATAAGGGTTTTTTCTGTCAACAATTTCGGTTAATATTTTAAATTTTGGCAACCCCGTTTTGATTGCGTCAAAGTGTGGATAAGTACCATATAGGGGGAACAACATTCTTCCTTCGCTATCCAAAAGATAACTCTCTTCAAAGAGCCTTTTTTGCAGTATTCTTAGTATTTTAAGAATGTTCGACATCTCATGTTCGTAAAATAAAGAGTTTAAGAAGGTAACAACAAGGTAAATTTTATCCTTAATCTGTGAAAAATCCATTTTACCTGCCATAATAAACATTCCATAAAAATAATTCATCTTATAAATGGGAATGGATATAAAACTGTAATTTTTGTAAGTATCCTTTATAACATGTGTTAGCTCTTTGCCGTTAATTGTCGTCTGCACTTTATTTTGATACGATTTCTTTATATTGGGAAATTTGTCTATTGTTAATATCACATTCCTTTCTTTAAATATATCTTTTCCTCTAAATCCTCTTAAAATAAGATTTTGATCTTGTTTTTCGAATAGAGAAAGATGTTCCGGTTCGAATAAATTTCCAATAAAATCCAGAGCAAAATCATAGATACTGTCGAAAGAATTAGTAAAATCAATACTTTTGTGAATCTGTATAATGTTAACGATATAGATGTAATTTTCATTTTTATATGATAATTTGAATATATCGAAGATTTTATTATCAATAGTCGCTTTTATTTTGTCTTTTAAACGAATTTCATCAATATTGGATTCTATATAAGATTTGAGATTGGGAAAATCTCTAAAAATCAACGCTAAAGATGTGTTGAATTTTATCTCTTCTTTGTCTAATTCAAAGGCAGGAAAATTTAATTGCTCAATCATAATTACCTTAAACATATTATGTGACATAAAGAGTTATAAGTCAATACAAAATTTATAGAGGACGGTAGATATGTCCGCCTGCACTAAATTTTCGGCGAGCAGGTATAGACATATCAAAGAAAAAGAAGAGAGATCCCGAAACAATTTCATTATTACCTTATCCCTGTCACGCTGAATTTATTAAAGGGTCTCGGATGTCGATCCAAGTTTAGTATAACTATTTTAAAACATCATTTTATAGTTCCATAATTAAAATAATAACCACTCTATTACGGGGGTAAGCATGTATATATCACGTGTCGTATTTACATAGGAATTTTATCTAATCAATAATGTAACAACAGTTAAATATAAAGGGGAAAAAGATGAACCCATTAGGCTAAAATCGTTATTTACGTGCAGTTGCCAGAGTTAGACAATCGATATTTGCCGGGCCGAAGGGTATGAGAGCCTTAGCTACCTCATTGAGGGTTGATCCGGTTGTTACCACATCGTCTATCAAAATAATGTTTTTATTCCTGATTTCATGAGCGTTTTTGCCTCCTCGAAAATGATTGTTTACATTTTTTAACCTGGATTCAAACGATATCTTGGTTTGACTTATGCTGTTATGTGTTCGAACTATTCCGTTTTTCAAAACCGGTATCCCTGACAGAAGAGAAAGCTGTTTTGCGAGTTCTTCGCTTTGGTTAAACCCTCGTTCCCGCTTTTTTACATGATGTAAGGGTACAAATAGAATGAAATCATATTCATAAAGTAGAAGCTGTATCTCATTTAGCCTGTAAAAGAGAAAATATGCGAGAATTTCTGCGAGTTCCGGGCGATTATCGTATTTAAATAGGTGAATGGCGTCCTTTAATACATCTTTGTATGTGGCAAAATAAAACAGATGATGAAAATATTTGTTTTCCAGAACAAGTTGATGATTGAGACAGGTTTCAATATCGGAAATTTCTATTGATTGAATGCATTTTTTACACAAATATTTTTCATCTTTTTCTAATATTTTGCCACAGGTGTAACAGGTATTAGGAATAAAAAAATCGAGAAACATTCTTAATGGAAACATTACTCCCCCTTTGTTAATCTATATAAGCTTTTTAATCTCCTTTGCAATTGCTCTATTGATTCCAGGTAGTTGTGTAAGTTCTTTTAATGATGCTTTTCCTATATTTTCCATTGATCCGAATGTTGTCAAAAGTAACATCGCTCTCTTTTTCCCTATTCCCTTGATCTGTTCGAGTAGAAACCTGAAATCGTTTTTCCTCAAAGATCTATTATAAGAAATGGCAAATCTGTGAGATTCATCGCGAATCTGCTGGAGCAGTTTTAATGCCGGAGAGGTTTTTGATAGAGAAATAATTTCTTTTTCGCCTATGTAAATCTCTTCCAGTTTTTTTGCCAATGCAATAACAGGTATTTTAAGCCGTTTTGCCCTCACTGCCGCTTTAGCCTTTTGGAGTTGGATTGCGCCGCCATCCACAACGATTATATCAGTTTTGCGATTTTCTTTGTGAGAGAGATAACGAGATACAACCTCATGTATCATATCAAAATCGTTTATTCCGGTAATAGATTTTATCCTGAAATGTCTGTATCTTTTCTTTAACGGTTTTCCGTTAAAAAAAACGACAGCAGAACCAACCGAGTAATTGCCGTATAGATGTGAAATATCAAAACAGGCCATGTATTTGGGCAAAAAATTCAAATTAAGAGCATCTTTCAACGCTTTTATCGTAATGGATGCGCGAAATTGTCGGTGTTGTTTCTCTTTTTCAATCTCAAATCTAATGTTTTCTTCGAGCATTCTCATTAACGCTTTTTCTTCGGCTCCATAGACAGAACGAATGCGAATGTTTTTTTTGAGAAAGGCTATGGAATCGTTAATTAATGAAATATTATGTGCTCGTTTTATTTTAATTACAGGTGGGAGTTGAAAAGAAATATTTACATATCGGAGAATAAAATGAGATGTAAGAGTTTCCATATCTTCATTTAACGGATTTGAAATGTGATAAATTTCCTTTCCCACAATTGCTCCGTCCCTAAGCCTGAATACTCCTGCAACGGCATTGGAGTCGCTGGTCAAAAGAGATATAAAATCAATAGATTTTCTACTCTGTAACATTACGTGTTGATGATCACGAAGCTGTTGTATACTCTTAATTGTGTCTCTAATAACGGCTGCCTTTTCAAATTGCATTATGGAAATATTCTTTTTCATTTCGCTGTTTAAGCGGGTAAGACTTTTAGCAATATCACCGCTTAGAAACTCAATAGCACTTTTAACAGACATATTATATGTCTTTTCGTCGATTTTATCTATACATGGTGCCCAACATAGCTTTATGTGATAATCCAAACAAGCCCTGTCCGGCATGTGTTGGTTACATGTTCTTATTTTAAATGTATGTTTAAGGAGGTTGAACAGTTTTTGAGCCGCTCCGACTTTCGTATAAGGTCCGAAATAAAGGGATCCGTCATCAATGTGCTGCCTTGTGATATACATTCCGGGGAATTTGTCTTTTATGGTGATTTTTATATAGGGATAGGTTTTATCGTCTTTTAATTGAATGTTATAGTACGGTTTATGTAGTTTTATGAGGTTGTTTTCGAGAATGAGCGCCTCTGTCTCGTTTTCCGTTATTATCCAGTCAATATCTTTAACTTTGGCAACTAATTTGGCAATCCGACTATTTTCCTGTTTTTTATCAAAGTATGAAGAGATCCTCCTTTTGAGATTTTTTGCTTTTCCTATGTAGAGGATGGTCCCGGATGCGGATTTCATTAGATAGACACCGCTAAGTTCGGGAATTTTTTTATCGAGTTTCATCCTTTTATAACTCCCAGCGGTCTCATTTTAGCCACTTTTTTACACAAACCTGCACTGGAAACGGCGTCTATCACCTCAGAAATATCTTTATAGGCGATGCTTGCTTCCTCATGCAATGTTCGCCAGGATTTTGCCATTACTTTGATATTTTGTTTTCCCAGCGCCTTTTCAATGTCAATATTTCTGGTCGCTTTAACCGCTTTGTGTCGGGATAGTAGTCTCCCTGCTCCATGGCATGTTGAGCCGAAGGTTTCTTTCTCCGCATTTTTTGTACCGACTAAAAGATAGGAGCTTCTGCCCATGTCTCCGGGAATAATGATCGGCTGTCCAATAGCTCTGTACTTTTCTCCGAGCAAAAGGTTTCCCGGTCCCAGTGCTCGAGTAGCCCCCTTTCTATGCACGAGAAGTTTTTTCTCTTTCCCGTTAACGTTATACTTTTCAAACTTGGCTATATTATGGCAAACATCGTAAACTACATCGACGTTTACAGCATTACCGATAATTGCGGAAAACGATTCTCTTATCCAATGAGTAATTAGTTGCCTGTTAACATAGGCATAATTAGCGGCACAATGCATTTGTGAGATATATTTTTGGCCATCTACGGATGAAATTGGAGCGTAGATAAGTTCCTTGTCCTTTAAATTGAGAGAATTACCGTATTTATGACGCAGGGATTTCAAATTATCATCGCATATCTGATAACCGAATCCTCTTGAACCGGTATGAACCATTATTGTTACCATGCCTGTATCAATACCCATCTTTTCAGCAATTTCATCATTGTAAATATCGGAAACGTATTGAATTTCAATGAAATGATTCCCAGCTCCAAGAGAACCGAGTTGGGGGAGCCCTCTTTCAATTGCTCGTTCTGTGAGGGAAGATGGCTCGCAGCGAGGAAGAAAACCGTTATCTTCTATTGAGTCGATATCGGCGGAATCAGCGAACCCTTTCTTTTTAGCCCACTTTACCCCGGAAGTTACAACGGAAAAAAGCTCTTTCCGGTTTATTTTCAGTCGTCCTTTGGAACCTATGCCGCACGGTACATTGGAGTAAATGGAGGTGATGAGTTTCTCTATATATTGAGATATATCATCTTTATAAACAGATGCTTTTAAAAGTCTGACCCCGCAGTTTATGTCATAGCCGACTCCCCCCGGAGAAACGATACCGTTTTCTGCGTCGAAAGCGGCGACTCCTCCAATAGGAAAACCGTAACCCTGATGAATGTCCGGCATGGCAAATGCTCCCTTTACAATAGAGGGGAGAGAAGCCACATTTTTTAATTGTTCGATTGCCCCTTGTTCGATTTTATTGAGTAGAGAGTTTGATGCTACAATATAAGCGGGAACATTCATCCCGTCAGAGCGAGGGATTTCCCATATATTTTTTGAAATTTCATTCATTAGACACTTCCCGTAAATATTGAGAAAGGAGATAATAACTGGAAAGCCTATACTCCTTACCCGGAATTTCATCAAGAACTCTTTTTCCATAATTTCGTCTGTAAATACGACTGTCCAGAATAAAAAGATAACCGTTATCGTATGTTGTGCGGATTAGCCGTCCTATTCCCTGTTTTAATTTGAGAATCATTTCGGGAACCATGTATTGGTCAAAGGGGTTATTCCCGTTTTCTCTGATTTTGTTTATTCGTGATTCTATTATCGGATCGTTTGGTGCGGGGAAGGGGAGTTTTGGAATAATCAAAACTTCGAGAAATTTCCCGGGAAGATCGATTCCTTCCCAAAATGTATCCGTCCCGATTAATAGTCCCTGGTGAGAGGATTTGAAATTTTCTATTATCTTTGTCCTGCTTCCGCTGATTCCCTGGGCAAAAACCTGTATTCCGAGTTCTTCCGAAAATGGGAGTATGTTATTATATATTGTGTTTAGCATTGTGTAACTTGTTGTAAGAATCATTGTTTTTTTGGGAATCGCTTGTATGATGGCTTTGATTACAGGTGTTGTGTCATTATAAAATTGCGGATCTCCCGGGTCTTTTATGAACTCGCATATGGCTGTTTTTAGTTGGGCATTGTAATCGAAAGGAGATGAATAGAGTTGCATCAACGATTGTTCTTTGAATCGTGCCAATCCTGTGCGGTTCATGAAGTAAGAAAAATCACCATCGATGGCAATTGTTCCCGAAGTTGTTATAAGAGTTTTTATTTTATTGAATAGCATTTCACCGAGAATGTCACCTACATATATGGGCAGGGAAGAAAACTTCACATTTTTTGTTCTACTCTCCGTCTCCAATAAATAACAGTAATTTTCATCGTAAGGAGAGAATAGCGAATTAATTTTAAATTGTATTTCCTCTATTTCTCGCCTTTTGCCTTCAATTGTAGCAGCCATATCATTTTCTTCCTCGTTCTCGAGACGTTTGCCTATTTTCTCCAAATGCTCTAATAGGCGGTTAAATGAGGTGTTAAGCGGTTCTACCGATTCCTCCATTCGTTTAACGAGATCCTCAAGCAAATTGTATTTCACAGACCTGAAAACATCCATTTGCTCGTATTTTTCTTTGGCAAGGGACATAACGTATGACATACGAGAAATTATATCGGATGATATTGCAGAAATCAGTTTTATTTCATTTTTTTTCAAGAAATGACTTATTCCTTTTATAAAAAT
Organism: candidate division TA06 bacterium; assembly: GCA_003641665.1. GTDB lineage: Bacteria > Hydrothermota > 32-111 > QNBC01 > QNBC01 > QNBC01. Next base: position 16,798 of record QNBC01000006.1, on the reverse strand, counting down.
GCTCTTTTTCTGGGCAAAAGAGTTGAAAACATAATCAAATTCTTTTTGTGTGAGAGTGATTCCGATATTTCTTGTAGCGGTTTTTTCAATGTTATGCGCCTCATCGATTATAAGTCGATCGTATTCTCCTAAAATAAGGTTTCCGTTTGCTGCATCGGAAAAAAGTAAAGAGTGGTTTATAATAACAATATTTGCCGATTTTGCATTTCTTCGCGCATTTTTAAAATAACATTCGTTGTAAAAAGGGCAATTTTGATTAAGGCAGAAAAAATCGTCACATTTCAATTTTTGCCATAAGTATCCCTCCCTTTCTAGATTTATGTTGCCCAATTCTTCAATATCGCCACTCTTTGTTCTGAATCGCCAAATGGTAAGTTTCTGGATGATAGCAACCTCTTCTCGCGATAGAATCGGTAAATTATCGAGAAGATCAGCCCATTTTAAGAGACATAAATAATTACCCCTTCCCTTAAGAATTTGAGCCGATGGAATACCATTAAAATAGGTAAAAACAAAGGGTAAGTCCTTGTAAAACAGTTGATTTTGAAGAGATTTTGTCTGCGTGGAAATAATTACTCTTTCATTGTTTTTTAAGGCGAAATCAATAGCCGGAAAGAGATATGCGAAAGTTTTGCCTGTCCCTGTTCCCGCCTCTGTGATGAGAAATTCTCCTCTCTCGAATGCATCATGTATATCCTTTGCCAGCCGTAATTGCTCATTCCTGTTTTCGAAGGAGCGAAGCATTTTCCCAACATATCCGTCCTTTGAGAAAATTTCGCCGAGATTCGTTTTTCCTTGCCATTCGGATGAATTTCCGCTTATATAATAACTGCTCAGGTTCAAAGGGATTTTTCCTCCGTCTGTTTTCATTTTATAAAGTACCCCGAGACCACAGGGGTTGTAGTCTTCGGTTTTTAGAAGAATGTCCCACTCTTCTTCCCTTATATCATCGGCAAGAGGCAGAAGTTTGAGGAAAAGCTCCCCGCAGGCGATTGCATCGTATAAAGCGCTGTGAGCTCTCTTATTGGTTATTCCGAACGCATCAGCCAGCTTCCCGAGAGAAAAATAGTGTTCCTGTGGCAGCAATATACGAGCAAGAATTAACGTATCAACAACACTGTTCTTTATTCCGGGCAGATGTTTCATGAGGAATGCCATGTCAAAGGAAGCGTTATGGGCTACCAATGGGTAGTTCCCGATGAATTCGGCAATTTCGTGTAATATTGCATCAATTTTGGGGGCATGTTCGAGTGTGTCGTTGGATATACCGGTAATATTTCTGACATTTAGCGGGATTTCTTTTTCAGTGTATACAAAGGAAGAGTAAGTTTCCACGAGAAGCCCGTCGCGAAAATGGGCAAGTCCCACCTCTATAATATCATCATTTTGCCTGTCCAATCCTGTGGTTTCAAAGTCGAGTGCTATAAATTCGTTATCTTTCATTTCTTTTAACATATACGAAGAGTTAAATTCTTTCCAGCGAGCTTAAGAGTATTTTTTCCACAAGATCTTGATATGACATTCCTGCAGCCCTTGCTTCCATTGGGAGATCGGAAAGATTTGTCATACCCGGCAGCGTATTGATTTCAAGCAAAAAAATTGTGCCGTCAGCTGAAACAATACTATCCACTCTGCCGAAATCTCTACAGCCGGCAGCTCGGTATGCTTTAAGTGATAGTTCTTTTATCTCTGTAGTTAATGAATCGGATATTTTAGCGGGAACGATGAATTCGGTCTTCCCCTCGGTGTATTTTGCTTCATAATCATAAAAGGTGTTTTTCGGTTTAATTTCAAGCACGGGGAGAGCCGTTGCTCTCTGTCCCGTGCCGATTATGCCACAGGTAAATTCTCTACCCCTTATGTATTGCTCTAAAAGGAATTCCTTTGATAAATGGATATTATTATGCAGGTATTCTTGCAACTCATGCCTGTTGCTTAGAATAGAAACGCCTACGCTCGACCCCTCCCTCCTCGGTTTTATAACCGATGGGAAAAAATATTCTTCCTCCGGGGGAGGGCTTGCGCTTACTATTTTGTACGGCGGTGTGGGTAAATACAAACCGGAAAAGAAATATTTTGTTAGGATTTTGTCCATACAAAGTGCGGAAGAGGTAACATCGGAACCGGTGTAGTTAATGCCCAGAGACTCGAATAGTCCTTGAATCGTTCCGTCTTCTCCTCCTCTTCCGTGTGTTAAGAGAAAAACAGTATCAAAATTGTTGTTGCAAACAATGGTTTTGATATTATCTCTCGTTATATCTATCCCTCGAGAATTATATCCTTTTTCTTTTAAGGCTTTAAGAACATTCTTTCCGGAACGTATTGAAACTTCCCTTTCCGAGGACCATCCGCCGTAAACCACACCGATATTTAATGATTTTTTCATCTTTCATCTCTCTTTTATTGTAAAATATCCTGTGTTTCCGAATATATCAGTTAATTTTATTATTATAAAATCAGGTTTTTTCTTTATGGGAATCGTTATATTTGTTTTCTTTTTGTAAATTTGGTAACTCTTTAAATAGACGGGTTTCCATTCCGAGCCGTTGGTGCAGTATTTAATGTCATATATGCCAGTTGTATCGGATAGCGATATATGTAAATTGTGCTTTGAAAATCTGTAATTTGTTATTGCCGGAGGAGTATTATCTATTAAAAAAGGAGTTGTTTGCCCGTGAACAGCTTGTTGATTCTCGGATCTTACCGAAATGAAAAGCCGATATGTCCCGTCAGGGTATCGATCCGTGTTTAAAATGAAGAAATGGTTCGAATCGCCCTTTACAACATTGTATGTTTTATTAAGGTGAAGGCTCTTTAGACGTATAGAATAAAAGAGAGAACCATTGTCTTCGGATTTTGCATAAATAATCAAAGACCGTCTGGAATTTTCTATGTCCTTAGCGCTGTTTTTTATTGAAAAGCCCACATTTTTTAGTCGTGTTATTTTTGAGCGTTTTGCCCTCTTATTGTAACCCCTGAAAAAACCATCGGTATAGAGTATGCCGGGAGGCGAAAGGACGATAGAGTCGATAACCGGCGGGCATGAACGTTTCTCATAATCGATTCTGAAGCCGTAAATTCTGCTGTCGGCGGATAAATTTACCTTGAGCTGGAGAAATAGTATTGGCGATTCTTTAGCAAGTGTGCCAACCTGGTACCTACTCCACGGAGCGTTAATCGAATCTCCGACAGATATGTTGCCCCCTCTGTAATACATCTGTGGGTGAGTCATCCCGACCACTTCGATATCGAATATCTTTACCGGACTAGCGAAGTAGATGGGTTTAGTAACATAGTATCCGTAAGATGCCGGTTCAATTTCATAAAGAGCCCCCTGATGCGAAGAGATTGCGAAGATTCTATTATTTGCCCTTATTATTTTGGTAAATATCAAATCATCGGTTTCTCTTATTTTTATTGGATAGGAGGAGTAGAAAGCAATGTTTGTTGCATATAGTACACCTCTGTTTCCGGCGGAAAATAGGATGTATTTGTCGAACAAAACGATGGAATTTATGAAATTTGCGGTTTCTATAATCTTCATGCATGAAGAAAAATCGGAATTTAATTTGTAGATTATCCCTTTTGTATTTCCCATATCGTTTTTTGAATTCACTGCAACAAAAATTGTTCCGTTTCTTACAGAAACATCGGCAATCTCATTTTCCTTAAACTGATAGCTATGCAAAATACCTCCGTGATCATCCAGGAGATAGACAGAAGCGGGATCGGAACAAAAGGCGTAGAGTTTTTTCTTTACGAGGATAAGCCTGTTGACGCTTGTTGCATCAAATTGATGAAAGAGTTTTGTTGTTTTTCCGTTAAATGAGAGAATCTTTCCGTTGGAGGAGGTTGCGAGGAGAATATTGTTCCCGCTCTTAACAATATCATTAATGGAAAATTCGCCTGTTTTTACCCTTTTTTTATTATTGCCCGTTTGAATAAAAAGAATTCCCTCAGGAGATGTCCCGGCATAGAGATCATTACCGATTTTTTTGATAATATTTACATTTGCGTCTATAGAATCGGCAAAAAGATTGAATTTATTGTTCCTGAAAACGTATATTTTTCCGGATAACCCCGTTCCCACATATATTTCATTGTTGGAAACAGTGATGGTTTTCAAATATTCCTCATTAAGCGCCTCGAGCCGCTTTAGTCGGAAACCCGCTTTCACATAATTCTCATGGATTTCTATACCGTTTCCATTTCCTTCTCGAAGATTTTTTCCCTCGTAAGTCATAATTTTATTTGCCCCATAGACAAAATTGAACAGTAAAAGAAGAGAGACAATTACACTTTTCATTTTTCCTCCACGATAAATGATGTTATAACTTTTCCCTCCGGAACAAAGGGGATGGGGATAGAATCGACGGAAATAATACGCTTCACATACGAAATGTCACTGTTGTCTCCCTGTAAATAATCTGCGGGAATTTCATCGTAGTATTTATTTCCTATAATCCCACCCCTTCTGGAATCAAGAATTGCATAATACAAATATGGTTTTTGGGGCGTTTCATTTAGCAAAGAAATCATATCGTCGATGTTATTTCTATCGAAAATTTTGTAATTTTCAAGTAATTTAACATATGTGTTTCTTCCCATTAGAACAAGTGAATATTTACCCGGCTTCAGTCGGTTATTGAAATACTCTATAGAAAGTGTGGTGTCACACTTTCGGAATCGACTTGCTGTAACGTTGATCGTAAATTTGCCGTTTCGTCGGCTCAATTTTGGTACAATAGAAACCGTTTTTATCTTCCCGAAGATATCATGATCGACTGTTGTAACATCAATTTTTATGTTGTCTATGTCTATTTTTCTTTTGCTGTTATCGTACATTTCGTTAAGTACGGAGGAAAGAGGGGCTATTATATTAAAAGGGGCAAATTTTCTTCTACCGAAAAGAGTTGATTTTAAATGGATATTATTTCCCTCGATAATGAAATGAGCGATAAAACTGTTCTTATCATTTTGAAGGAAGGATTTTGATGTTGCATGAAATACTGCCATCTGAAAAAGTAGCGGAGAGAGATAACTAGATGATGCGAGATTGTAACTGTAGTATTTTTTGTCGATAGAAACTGTTGTTCTAATCGTAGGAGCCCTCCTATCCAACAGAGCGTAGATACCGGAATAACCGTCATTGATGACGGATCCCACGGCTTTCCCAATCACGGGGATTTTGAAACTCATATATTTTGAGCTTGCCGTTGTTACGGTTTTGCAGGAAACAAGAGGGAATTCCTCTTGCCCGAGTCCTAAAGCAGGGTGACCGAGTGCGTATATTTCATTCCCGCTTTTCTCTGTTATTGTACCGACAATGGCAACGGTCATATCTCCGGAAATCAAACCTATACCAACACTATATCCCGGCAATACGGGATAAGAGGAATCTGATGCCGAGGCGGATTTTACGGTTAAATGTCTTTCCTTCATTATACTGTCAGTGAATGATAAAAACGTTGGTATAGAACAAGAAACATAGATATTTTGACTTTTTTCGGTTAAATTGCCGGCAGAGGCAGTATTCTTCAATTTGTGCATTTCCTCTATGGGGGTTATGTTTCCCAGGGGCTGATTCAGAAATGGCCATGTTGAGGAAAGGGCGCCTATTAGCTTTCCGTCAACATAAGCCGGGCTACCGCTCATTCCACTCGCAACACCGTATTTTCTCATTACCGAATCCGGGAACGAAACCAGGATTGTCGGGTAACCTGATCCGTTATCCTGAACGCTGCCTTTTACCACAAAATTTATACTGTCGAGTATACCGTTTTCCATTTCCGTAACGATTATGCCATGAGTTCCTTCTCTTATGCTCCCGGCGTTGAGAAAAAGCGGAAACAGAAAGAGTACAATAATCGATTTGATACTCATTTTATAATATCCTCGATAAGGGGAGAAGAGTTAACCGCCTCATCTCCGATTTTAATATATTGCCGGAACATGGTTTCTAATCTTTCTCCTTCCTCGATATTATTGATGTGTATATTTGCCAGTGTATCCCCTTTATCTACCCTCATGCCAAGTTTTTTGAAGATTTCCACACCAACAGCATAATCGATGGTGTCATTAATGGTTTTTCTTCCTCCGCCGAGATGGACAATGAAATTGCCAATCCCGAATGTATCAATTTCGGTTATAAATCCGTCTCGTTCTGCCTGTACCTGTAAAATATACGGTGTGTGTGGAAGAAGCGCATCATTGTCGATAATTGCAGGATTACCCCCCTGCATCTCAATCATTGATGTAAATTTTTTCAATGCCTCACCGTTTGCAATCTTACTCTTTAATATCTTTAGAGCCTCTTCGGTTGTGGAGGCAACCTTGCCCAAAACAAGCATTTCCGCTCCGAGTTGAAGTACAAGCTCTTTTACATCTTCCGGGCCCTTTCCTTTTAAAATATCAATGGATTCCTTTATTTCCAGAGCATTTCCTATTTTTTCTCCGAGAGGCTGATTCATATTTGTGATAAAAGCCGTTACCTGTTTATTCATAGACGAGCCGATATTTACCATTTTCTCGGCAAGTATGCGGGCATTATTTACCGTTTTCATGAATGCTCCGTTACCGAATTTTACATCGAGAACCAAACCGTCTATTCCCTCAGCCATCTTTTTACTCATAATACTTGCGGTAATAAGCGGAATGGACTCCACTGTAGCGGTAACATCTCTAAGGGCATACATCTTTTTGTCCGCGGGGTTCATTTCAGCAGTTTGCCCCATAATCGCAACACCAATGCGATGAAGTTGATTTGTAAATTCTTCTATTTTTAAATTCGTTCTCATTCCAGGGATGGATTCGAGCTTATCGAGAGTTCCACCGGTGTGGCCGAGCCCCCTTCCCGAGACCATCGGTACGGTTACGCCGGCAGAAGCGACGAGGGGTGCGAGCGGAATGGAGATTTTATCTCCAACGCCACCGGTGGAATGTTTGTCCACCTTAAAGCCTGCAATATCACTCAAGTTTACGATATCACCGGAGTTCATCATTGTTGTTGTAAAGCGTGTCGTTTCCTCGTCATTCATCCCGTTGAAATAGATCGCCATAAGTAAAGCGGAAACCTGATAATCGGGAATGGTATTATTAACAAATCCGTTAATTACAAAATCTATTTCCTCGGGAGTTAAAGTTTCTCCGTTTCTTTTTTTTCTTATTATATCAATCATCATAGGCACCTCCTGCTTGACACCATTTCTCAAATATGCTATTTAATCCTTATGCCGAAGTGGCGGAATTGGCAGACGCGCTAGATTCAGGTTCTAGTGAAGGCAACTTCGTAGGGGTTCAAATCCCCTCTTCGGCATTTTATATATACCACAAAACGGAGATCATTTCAAATATTTATTGGATTTCCCGAAGCGAGTTATTGTTTTGAGAAAAGCGTTATGGGCTGTCCTCATGTATTCCGTTTTTTGAGCTTTGTATCCCTTTTCGGCGGAAAGAAATTCTTTACTGCTATTACAACCCTCCTTTATCAGAGGAATTGATATGAGTTTAACTCCTAAAATGAAGCTAAAAAGCTTTGATATGTTCAGAATATAAGGACAAACAGATACAATATATAATGTTTTATGGCCGCGAAGAGAGTTTTTTGTCATTTTTAGGTGAAGGCGAGCAAATTCAAAGGAGGTTGTAATGATGATAAATCGCAGGTTATTATTTATTGCATGTTCTCTGATCTGGTTTACCGTACAATTTTTACAAACTGAGAGAGGTTTGGGGTTGCACTTATCGTTAAATCTTCCCGAAGGGCAATTAAGAGGTTTTTGACAATAACTCACACCCACGGTTATGTTATATTTAATCGATTCTTGGTGCATATATTCTTTCGGGTAATCAATATTAAAAAGGAGAAAATCCCCCTTCTTTATAAAATTCGGTTTTTCGAAATAATATTTTAGTATTTGCAATGTTATTAGTATCGAATTCTTAATCGAGAAATCAAAAACATCAAACTTATATCGAGAAAAAAGGAGTTGTTTTGCCAAAAGAAGACTGTTTCTGATTTCTTTCATTGATAAGTTTTGAATTTTATTATTAGTGGTGGCGTTTTCCCAATCCCGGGCCTCTACCAAAACCGATGCGAGATTTTCCGAAATGTTTTAAGCGATTCTTGATTTTTCCGGCAAAACTTGTTTTTTCTTTGGATGTTTCCAAAGATTTGTGTGCAGATTCTATTACATCCTTTTCCGTTAGCTCTTTCAAGTTACCCGATTTAAATGCCGTTAGGACATTCCCAACAGGTTTAACGGGAGAATAATAGATTTTCACATTGTTTTCTTTTACGGCTTTAAAGCTGTCTATCCCAATTTTATTAACGATAAGAATGTCCAATTTACTAAAATCAATGTCCCTTTTATGATGATGAGAATGGTGGACATTATTAGCGATAATTTCGAATTCCTTACCATCATATATGATATAATATGTAGCATGCTTATACCTCTGATCGAGGAGCGATTCCATTTTATCGCCTGTGGAGGGGATTAAAATTCTCATAAAACCTCCTTTTAATAAATTCTAACCCCGAGACAGATGTTTGTCAATGCCATGCTGAGCAATGATGGTTACATGACAAATCTACCTTTTTAAGTTGACATTATTTTTTAATATAATATTATTGGGGTATGATAGGAATTTTGCTTAATCCGAATGCGGGGAAAGGTAAACCTGTAAAATTCAAGGAAAGGGTTAAATCTGTTGTTAATAGTCTTGGTTATACTCCGCTTTTTAAATGTACTAAATTTCGAGGGCACGAAAAGGAAGTAATTGAAGAATTTATTGGAAAAAAAATAAAAAAAATAATCATAATGGGGGGGGATGGAACAATAAACGAATCGCTCCGCGCCCTTATAGGTAAGTCGACAGAGATTTTACCTCTTCCCATGGGGTCTGGTGATGATTATATAAGAAGTATATACGGCACAACAGACATAGAAGTCATATTGAATAAGCTCAAGAAAGATGAGTGGAAAACTTTTCCTGTGGGTGAAGTTAAGGCGGGGAATGAAAAATACTATTTTATAAATGGATTAGGAATAGGTTTTGATGCGGATGTCCTGGTTAAGATGAAAAATTTTCGATTTAAATACTTGAATGGGCCAATGCAATACTTGATGTCAATTATATCTACGATCTTTTTTTATAAAGCCAATGAAATCACCTTTATATCGGGGGATACCGTAGATAAAAGAAAGATTCTTCTGCTAACAATAGGGCTGGGCAAGTTTCTCGGCGGAGGTTTTATGCTCTTGCCCAAAGCAAACCCCCTTAAGCGGAAATTTGATGCATCTATAGTAAACGAAGTGAACAAGCTGATATTTTTTCGCTTACTACCATCTGCAAAAAACGGCAATCATTTGACAAGTAGATATGTCAAGTATATAGAAGGGATCGAATCGCTTATAATCAAATCGAAAGAATTGATCAAATTCCATCTTGACGGGGAATTAATGCCTGTTAAATATAGGGAAATAGAGGTTAGTATAAAAAACGAAGGAGTAAAAATTATAGTATGAATATCAATGAATTCAGGGAAGAGATCCCCTCGCTTAAACAAAACAGAAACGGTTATCCGCCTGTTTATTTCGATAATGCTTGCATGACATTAAAACCTAACAATGTTATACAGGCAATTACGGATTATTATACGAAGTTCCCCGCATGTGGTGGTAGAAGCCGTCATTGGTTCACAAGGGAAGTCGATGAGCGTGTAAGTAAATCAAGAGCAAAAGTAGCAAGATTTATCGGTAGTAAAAATCCGAAAGAGATTGTTTTTACGCGGAACACAACCGAAGCGATAAACCTTGTGGGACATGCATTTGATTTTCGAAAAGGAGATGTCGTTTTAACAACGGATAAGGAGCACAACTCCAATCTTTGTATTTGGAAAGATCTCGAAATTGACAAAGGAATCAAACATCGTTTTGTTCCGTCGAATGATGACAACACTTTTAACCTGAATCGTCTTGAAGCCATTTTGAGAGAAGAGGGTGGTAGGGTTAAGTTATTAAGCATGGTTCACACATCAAATCTTGACGGTTACACCATTCCGGCAAAAGAAATTATCGAACTTGCTCATAAATATAATGCTCTTGTTTTATTGGACGGAGCGCAGAGTGTACCACATAAAATAATAGATGTGGGAGAGCTTGATGTGGATTTTCTTGCGTTTAGTGTGCATAAAATGATGGGCCCCTCGGGAGTGGGTGTTTTATACGGTAAGTATGATCTATTAAAATCGTTGGGAAGATATAATGTCGGAGGAGATACGATAAGCAACACTTACCTTGATAAATCTCCGGAATACCTACCTCCTCCTATGAAATTCGAAGCGGGGCTTCAGGATTATGCGGGTATGATAGCCGCCGGAGCGGCATGCGACTTTTTGAATAAGGTGGGTAGAAGAGATATAGATTTGTACGAAATGGAACTCAATGAATATATTTCAGACAAATTAGGGAAACATGAGGAAATTGGTATAATAGGACCGGAAAATCCGAGAGAGAGATCGGGAATATGTACATTTTTTATTAAAAAACCTACACGATTGGATCATAAAGAGAAGATGTTAGACGAACGGTTGAGTGACAGATATAATATAATGATAAGATCCGGAATGTTTTGTGTCAACGGTTGGTTTAATCAAAAACTAAAAGAGGGGAAAATCAACAGAATATGGTTCCCTGCGTTTCGTGCATCATTTTATCTCTACAACAAAAAAGAAGAAATCGATCTGTTTATCACTGCCATAGAAGAGGAATTGGAAAGGCTTAAGGAGGTGCCGATATTTTAATATGGATAGTTTAATAAGAAATTATTTTATGAAAAAAATAAAGAAGGAGAATTTTGGTCAAATCAAAAATGCCGATATCGAATCACATGGTTCAATTTGTAATAATGCAAGCGGGGATATCGTTTCCATTTTCGCTAATATAAAAGATGGTAAACTCAGTGAGATAAAGATGGAATGCGGCCCATGTGATCCTACGGCGATTGTGGCCACAAACATAGCAGTTGATATACTGGAAAATAGAGATTTGGAAGAAATATTGAGCGATGAGAAGTCGATTATTGCGGATTTTGAACGAATTTTGGGTGGCAAAAGTAAAGCGGGAACGGAACATTTTAAGAAGATTATAGATCAACTGCAAGTATTAATAAAAGATAAAGTGAAAAATTAATCGTAAATTTTTGTTACGTATTCAATGGGAATTTTCTCGAAAATCTCATTATTTATGGAAATATCTCTGACAATACGTTTTAATGGATTACCAAAAACAATTGTTGTTTTCTTATGTAGTATTGCGTATTCAAAGAGAAGACGCGTCCCCAACTTGTTGACAATATAATCATTTGTGATTGCATCCGCTCCGCTTATTGCAATATCAATTTTAGGTACATATTTATTTATTTCCGCAAGATAAACGGGGATACTATTGATTCCCATTTCCAGAAGTTCTTTGTGTAATTGTATTCCTTCGAGTCCCGGATAAGAACGGATAATAAATAGATTCTTTATAAGATTGTTTCTCGACAGTTGTATAAGTACTCTTTTCACAGTGGAACTTCTACTTATCGTAATAACTCTAATGGGGGAATTGAGAGTACTTATGAAACTATAAGCTATACTATCGGTATAGTTTATATCTGTTTTTTCCTTTAATTCGATTAGTTTTCCATGTAATATCTTTGGGGAATCGTTGAAATCAATAAGTAGTTGAGCTATATTTTGAATACTCGCCATTTCGCTTCTGCTTTGCCCAAGGGCATTTCCAAGCTCCCGGATATCATTTTCGATGAGGGAAGAAAAATGATCCAGTAAAAAGTAGATGGTCATTCTGGCTATTTCAATGTCACCGTTTGTGCTGTTTCCTTTAATTTCATTTATAAGGATTTTGAATTCATCATTCATTTTCTAAAATCCCGATGTTTATTATCTCTTCTCGATAGCTTTTTAGTGCGCTTAGCAGTTCACTCGTATCAATATTTGAATAAAAAGTAAACTTATAGCACCTCTTAGTAGTGTAATCATCCGACTCGTAGTAGATTAATTCTTTTCTCGAAATTGAGGCGTAAGCAGTTAAACCCTCTTTATGTAAGTATTTAAATGCTTGTATTCCCTTTCTGCGGTGTTTGAAATAAAGAACGAATTCATTCATGAATATATTATATGCTTAATATTTTTTTTTGCAAGATAAAGGGGCGGCAAAGCTGCCCCTTTATAAAATCGAGTCATTTTGAGTTGAGAAATTATTTTATCTTCAAATTTCTACTTGGCTTGGCAAGTTCCCATTCCACAACAATAGGTGCAACGACAAAAATTGATGAGTAGGTACCGATTATGACGCCAAAGATGAGGGTGTTTGAAAATCCTCTGATTACCGGTCCGCCGATCAAACTCAAAACAAATAGAACGATAAATGTCGTAAAGGATGTTATTATAGTACGGGAAAGGGTCTCATTTATACCCTTGTTCACGATGGTAACAAAATTCTCTTTTCTAAGTTTTTTAATGTTTTCTCTTATACGATCCGAGACTACAATGGAGTCGTTAATGGAGTAACCGATTAGTGTAAGCAATGCCGCTATTGTCTCTGTGTTTACCTCTATGTTAAACATGGAAATTAAACCTACCGTTATCAAAATATCGTGGAAAAGAGCTATAATGGCCGCCACACCAAATCTGAAGGAGAATCTGAAGGAGACATAAATCAACATCATCAATATGCCAAGAAGAACAACCCAGACAGCTTTAAATTGTAATTCTTTGCTTATTTTGGGTCCTACCATATCTTCTCTATCGATTCTGACAATCCCGGCACCGTATTTTTTCTCAAATGCCGCTTTCAATATCTCTCCGTCGCTCTTTTTAATTTCATTATTCGATTTGGTTATGTTTATATTTTTCTTTATTTCGGATCGAATATTGGTTATCGATGTCTTTTGTCCCGTCGCGGAAATTTTAAACTGTATTGAATCAGATGTCCCGGTATTTCCATTTGAATCGATGGCGCGCAGATAGATTGTCTTAACTTCTCCCTGCTTCATACCGAGAGTTCTAAGGCTAAACACACCGTCCTCAAGTTCACTATCATACATATCGGAAGGTTGGACACTAATTATATCTTCCTCTTTTGCCTTATTGAAAGGGATTAGTGAGTATTGGATATTCGATACGATGGATTTTTTATCATAAGCCCTGACATGAACGATGATATGGCTTTCGCCGTTTGTTGGGTTTGGTTCGACATAAGCTTCCACAATTTCAGGGCCGGTTGTATCTTCGACGGCCTTGGTTTTGTTTATAATTTTAATCGCGTAGTCGTTACTCTTTCCGAATCGTTGAATTACTGCATTACCATATCCGGCGTCTGCAACAACGGAACGAACTTCTTCGGTGTTAATACTCTTGTTGAAGTGGAATTGAATTAACGAACCTCCGGTAAAATCGATACCGTAATTTAATCCATGGTGAGCAATGAGTGAGATTATTCCTATTAAAAGGAGGGTTCCGGAAATAATATATGCTTTTCTCCTTGCTCCTACGAAATCTATGTGTGTATCTTTGAATATTCTAAGCATTATATCCTCCTCACTATATCTTTATCTTTTTAATGTTAAATTTTGTTACCGCCCAGTCGAAAAATACCCTTGTTACAAATATAGCGGTAAAGAAACTTACAACGATACCGATGCTGAGGGTAACCGCAAAGCCTTTTACTTCACCTGATCCGAACCAATAGAGGATAATTGCGGCGAGCAAGGTTGTTGCATTTGCATCCAGGATGGTCGTAAAGGCTTTCTCATAACCTGAATCTATTGCCGTGCGGTAGGTTTTACCGGCTCGAATTTCTTCTCTTATTCTCTCGAATATAAGTACATTGGCATCAACTGCGGTACCGATTGTTAGGACGATACCGGCAAGTCCGGGGAGTGTAAGGGTTGCCCTGAAAAGAGATAATGTAGCGAGAAGAATTAAAACGTTAAAGACGAGAGCAAAGTCAGCTACAAGCCCGGATAAATTGTAATATACAGCCATAAATAGAAGAACAAGTAGTCCGCCGATCAGGATTGCATTGACTCCCTGTCTTATTGAGTCAAGCCCCATTGTGGGACCTACAACTCTTTCTTCGATGATCTTAACGGGTGCGGGTAAAGCTCCCGCTTTAAGAATTACGGCAAGAGCCTTTGCATCGTCCATGGTCGAACTTCCCATTTCTATTTCACTTCTGCCATTGGGAATTCTACTCATAACTCTCGGAGCGGATTGAACAATATTGTCCAATACGATTGCTATATTTTCACCGATGTTCGCTCCGGTTATTGCCGCCCATTTACCGGCTGCTTTACGTGTCATTGTAATATCTACTTTTACCCCCATAGGGTTGTTTGATGTTCCGATACCCGCTCTTGCATCAACAATAGCAGCTCCTGTTAGGAGAGTTTTTTTATAAACGAGATAGAGGTCTCTTTCCTGAGTGTCCGAAGATTTAGGATTCGCTCCCCATAAAAATTGTACATCGGAAGGTATGGCTGATTTAACATCATCTCTTTTAAGCAGTTTTTCTACGAGAGGTACATCGCTTTTAAGCACTTTTATGCTGTAACCGTTGTAGATTGCGATACTGGAAAACATATTTTCCGCATAGGCCGAATCCTGTTTGGCGAGTTCGGATTTTGATAATGCCTCGTCGATTTTTTTTATAATTTCTTGGGTTTTTGTGCTATTTACAACGAGTTTAAACTCGAGAAGAGCGGTCTTTCCGATGAGTTCTCTCGCCCTGTTTTTGTCAACAACACCGGGAAGTTCGACGAGAATACGATCACTTCCCTGTTTTTGTATAGTGGGTTCCGAGACGCCGTATTGATCAATTCTGTTTCGAATGACTTCAAGAGCTCTGTCCGTCGCTCCCTTTGCATCTTCAGGTCGCAATTTTGATTTATCAACTTCCAGAATAATATGCATCCCTCCGCTGAGGTCAAGCCCAAGATGAATTGCTCTATTTTCAAGCCTTGATAATTTAACCGGATCCATTTTAGCTTTTTGCTGTTCCGTTAATCCCATAAATTTTATGGTATAGGAGATTTGCCATATAGCCAAAAGCAAAACTATGAATATTATCAAGAATTTCCATGTAAAACCTTGTTTCATTAAAGCCTCCTTCTTAATTAAATATTGCAATAAATACCATAATTGTAAGATTTAGTCAAGATAATATTACTCCGGATTTTGATAAAGAGAAAGATATCGACTCTTATGTCTATAAAATATATTCTATTTGGATAGACAAATCGTGTTATCAAGCGAGGGATACTCGCTATAGAAGGGGTTACCCAGATCCTCGCACCTGGTGAGGACTTGATTGTTTTTTTCTGGATAAAACCGAAAAATTATAATATCAATTGACGATTTCAAATAATATTGTATAATGCCAATAAAGAGGTATAAGTTATGGAAACAAAAAAGAGGCGTAAAAATTTTATTAAGAACTCGATTTATTTTATAGGAAACTACTTGCCGCGCAAATGTGGTATTGCAACATTTACAACGGATCTTGCAACAGCAATAGGAAAGTATGGACATGTAAAAATTAATGCCGTGGCCATGAACGATACGATAGAGGGATATAATTACCCGAATACGGTAAAATTCGAGATCTATCAAAATGATCAGTTAAAATACAGCGAAGCGGGTGATTTTATAAATATTGCGAACCCGGAGATTGTAAATCTGCAGCATGAATTCGGAATTTTCGGAGGGGTGGCGGGGAACTATATCTCAATTTTGTTGAAAAAATTAAATATGCCCGTAATAACCACATTGCACACGATTTTGAAAAACCCAAACGAAGATTATAAAAAATCATATCATGACCTGTTTAAATACTCGGATAGAGTAGTTGTTCTCAGCAAAAAAGCTCTTCAGATGTGTAAGGAAATATATGGCCTTAGTGATGATGAAGTAGTTTATATCCCGCACGGAATTCCTGATATACCATTTGTGGATACTTCATTTTATAAGGATGAATTTCACCTTTCCGGGAAGAAAATTATTATGACATTTGGATTAATCAACCCCGGAAAGGGGATCGAATATGTCATAAAAGCGTTACCCGAAGTAAAAAAGAAATTTCCCAACATTGTATATATTGTTTTAGGGACCACACATCCTAACATAAAGAAAATTTCCGGTGAAGAGTATCGGTTGAGCCTGAAAAAACTTGCTGAAGACTTGAATGTTGAAAATAATGTTATCTTTCTAAATAGGTTTGTTTCACTGGAAGATTTGACAAAATTTTTAATGGCTTCCGATATATATATAACCCCCTATCTTAATGAAGAACAGATAGTTAGCGGAACACTTGCCTATGCTCTCGGAGCGGGGAAAGCGATAATATCCACACCTTATTGGTATGCGGTGGAATTACTCGATGATGATAGGGGTAAAATTGTCGATTTTAAAGATTCGAATTCAATAGCAAAGGCAATTTTGGAATACCTTGAGGATGATGTTTCAATGAATCTTGCAAGAAAGAAGGCATATCAATACGGTAGAAGCATGATCTGGAAGAATGTTGCCGGAGCATATCTTGATGTTTTTTATGATGTATTAAAGAGAAGAAACATTACTACGATTGTAGGGAGAGATAAGAAAAGAATAATGAAAACAAACTATCCGGAACCTACCTTGAAGCATCTTATTAGAATGACGGATGACACGGGGCTTTTGCAGCATAGTTTCGGAAGTATTCCCGATAGAAAACACGGTTATTGCCTTGATGAT
>QNBC01000005.1 GCA_003641665.1 candidate division TA06 bacterium | reverse complement strand
GACGATGTTACATTTAAGGGGGTTAACTTTATCGAGGGTCCCTGTTATATAGGTAAAAGCTCCATCGTGGACAGCGCAAAGATAAGACCGGGTTGCAGCTTCGGAAAGGTGAACAGAATATCCGGAGAAATCGAGCATTCCCTGTTTCTCGATTATGTCAACAAACATCACGACGGATTTATAGGGCATTCGATTGTAGGAGATTGGGTGAATCTCGGGGCACTTACTACAAATTCCGATTTAAAAAACAACTATCATAATGTTAAAATGGTTATAAACGGAAAAACGATAGATACGGGAATGCTAAAGATGGGAACATTAATAGGAGATTTTTCCAAGACAGGAATCGGAACACTTATCAATACCGGAACAGTTATGGGAATCTCCTGCAATATTTTCGGCGGAAATGTCACCGATAAATTTTATCCCTCCTTTTCATGGGGAAATAGTAGTACGATCTATTCCTTCGAAAAAGCCATTGATACGATTCGTATAACAATGAGAAGAAGAGATGTAAACCTTAATGATAAAACCGTTGAAATCTTAAGAAATGTTTATAAAAAGGAGAGAGGTTAAAATGGAGATTAAAAACTACCTCGAAAGCGAAGTTTTAAGGTTGACCGAAGACTTGATAAGAAAAGATAAGGATATGTGCCAATGTGAAAAATGTAAAGCTGATGTGGCCGCTTATGCTTTAAATCATCTTCAACCGAAGTATGTTGTATCCGACGAAGGTCATATATTTACCGAAGTAGAAATGTCTTCCGATCAGGAAAAAGCGGAAATAATTTCAGTCATTCTTGAGGGAATCAAGCTGATAAAGAATAATCCTCGCCATTAATGAATATTGAAATAAAAACGATTGGTTGCAGGCAAAATCAATACGAATCGGCTGTACTAAGAAATATTTTTATATCTGAGAATCCTTTCAATCTTCATGGAGATGTAATTATTATTAACGGATGTTCGGTAACTTCAAAAGCCACGAGGGATACCAGAAAGATTATACGTAAGGCAAAAAGCGAAGGGAAGAATATCGTTGTTACCGGTTGCCTTGCAGATAAAACTATTATCGAGGATAAAGATATTCTTTTTATCAATAATGCTACAAAACATAAACTTATTTACGGACAATCGAATTATTATCAACCCGCATTATCCCGCCCGCTGATCTCCGTAGAAACAGGTTGTGATGAATTTTGCAGTTACTGTATAGTCCCGTATCTCCGAGGAAAACCAATTATTCGTGATAAAAACGATATCGAAAAAGAAATCGAATTCCTTATTTCAAAAGGTTTTTTTGAGTTTGTGTTAACCGGAACAAATATTGCCATAGCTATTAAAACAATCCTAAGAATACTTGATTGGGCGGAAAAGAAGCACAATGATCTTGTGTTTCGACTTTCATCGCTTGATCCCGCTGTTATTAAAGATAACATTGAAATTTTCACGCGAGGGAATGTAGCCCATACGGCACATCTCTCTCTGCAGAGTCTTTCGGATGACACTTTAAAAGAAATGAAACGAAGACACACCGTCAAAGATATATACCAAATTATAGAAGAATTATTACGTATTGATCCGTTATTCGCCATTGGGGGAGATTTAATTTTAGGATTTCCTACAGAGGGGAAAAGAGAATTCGAAGAAACAAAGAAAAATATTATAAATTTACCCGTTTCATATCTCCATATTTTTGAATACTCCCCGCGAGAAGGAACGCTTGCAGGCTTATATAAAAATAAATTTTCAAACAGAACAATTAAAGAACATACGAGAGAATTGCACAAAATTATCGACGGGAAAAAGAGGGAATTCAAAAAAAAGAACATAGGAAACACGCTTAGATCAACACTGCTCGGTAATAATATTGCACTTACTACAAACTATTTGAATGTTAAAATACCTTCCACTCACACAAGCGGTAATATTGTAAACATAAAAATAGAGGGTATAAAAGAAGAGGAATTGTATGGAAAAATCACCTAAATATTATATTATCACATACGGATGCCAGATGAATATGTACGATTCCGATTTAATCGGCAGTGTATTGGAAAATAACGGATATGTACAAGCACAGAACGAAGAAGAAGCCGATCTTATAATAGTAAACACGTGCAGCGTAAGGGAACATGCCGAGAAAAGAGCAATAGGACGTATAGAAAATCTCATGAAATATAAAAAATTACACAATACGAAAATCGGCGTTGCCGGCTGTATGGTGGAAGCTCACAGATCCGACATAAAGAAAATCATTCCCGATGTGGATTTTGTCATTCGTCCCAATCAATATGACAGAGTATATGAGATCGTTTCCAATAACATTTACGACCTGACCGATTACGATACGGCAACATATGAGGGGCTATATAATAAGCATATACACAACGGAACAAATTTCGTCCCCATTATGCGAGGTTGCAATAACTTTTGCACATATTGTATCGTTCCTTATACAAGGGGACGGGAGAAATCACGAAGTGCTGACGATATAATAAAGGAAATCAATCTGATATACGAAAAGGGAGGACTGGATATAACATTATTGGGACAAAATGTGAATTCATACAACTACAAAGACCTTGATTTTCCCGCTCTTTTAAATCGGATTGTAAAAGAAACCGATATTCCGAGAATACGATTTTTAACTTCACATCCAAAAGATCTCAGCGATAAGCTTATTGACACGATTTTCTCAACGAAGAGAATATGCAAGTCGCTTCATCTCCCCGTTCAGTCCGGTTCGAATAAAATATTGACAAAAATGAATAGAGGTTATAAAATTGAAGAATATAAAGAGATTATTAATCGAATAAGAAATGTGGATAAGGAGTTCGTAATAACGACGGATATAATCGTGGGGTTTCCGGGAGAAACGGAAGGAGATTACAATATGACTCTGGAACTTGTAAACGACATAAGATATGATTTTGCTTATATGTTCAAATATTCTCCACGAACAGGGACTCCAGCGGCGAAGTTTAAAGAACAAATTCCTGAAGAGATTAAGCTATACAGACTTAATAGATTGATTGACATACAAAACAGAATCAGTTATGATAAAAACAGAGAAATGATAGGAAAAACATATGAAGTGTTTTTTGAAGGAACAAGCAAACGCAATCCAAAAGAACTTTACGGAAGAACGGATGGTAATAAAATTGTTGTTTATAACGGTGAATATTCAAGAACAGCCAAAGTCGTAATAAAATCAATAAGGGGGCATACCCCCTTCGGGCTCAAGATTTAGGAGGATAAAATGGGTATTTTTACAATAATAGTGCTTGTCATTTTTGTAGTTATCGGAGCTATAGTCGGAATAGAAAACAATTCGATTTTCATCTCTTTTAAATTCTTTAACCAAACATACAATACTGTTCCCCTCTTTTTGATTTTATTGTACTCTTTCCTTGCCGGTTTAGTCTTTATGTTAATAATTAAAATCGGTGACGAAATCAGATTCAGAAGGAGAATTCGCTCCCTCGAGAAAAAAATACGCGAGATGAAAACGGAGCTCGATGAGATAAGAAAACTCCCTATTAAAGGAAGAGACGAAACGGAAGAAGAGGAGGAATCATGACCCTTACTACATTTTACATCATTTTATCTCTTTTTCTACTCCTCATAATTTTACTTTACATAAATCATATTTTAAATAAAAACAAGCAATATAGAAAAAATCGACTTGAAGAAAATATAAGAGAAATACAGGGATTCATTGCGAAGGAAAATTACAGGGATGCCGAAACCAGATTGAATGATCTTATCGAAAAGGATACGGATAACATAGATTATTTCCTTATGCTTGCTGATATTTACAGAGCTACGAAACGTTACAAAAAGGCTCTCGATTTACATACATTTCTTTCCAAAAGAGTCGGTCTTCCCGATGTCCGACTCATAGATATTAATATTGAAATAATACGAGATAACCTATTTCTGAATGCCTATGACGAGGCTCTTGATATTATTTCTCAGTTAAGGAACCAATATAAAATCTCCAAGGGGCAAGATAAAATTATAAAAGAGCTGGAGCTAACATGCTATGAATCGCTAAAAAACTACGATAAAGCCCTGAAAATAGCAAAGAAAGTGTTTTCCAAATATGAATATGCCGATTATCTTGCATTTATTGCTTCAAAAATGATCAATGAGGGAAAAGAACGTGAAGGGGAAAAACTTATAAACAAAGCGTATGGTATCAATAAAAAAAGTGATTTTGCATCCATGTACAAAGCCGAGATACTCCTTAAAAAGGGGAAATTGGAGGAGGCAGCGGAACTCCTTGGCTTCGTTCTGAACCACAATAGTAACCTATCACACACAATTGCAAAAATGCTGAGGGAAGAGTACAGATCTCCGGAACAGTTGGATCAATTTGAAAATGTCATTTTGCAAATATCAAAATATGCGAAAAACAATTATATCATTCTTCAGGAAGTTGAAGATATTTACCTGAAAAAAGGAAATTACGATAAAACTCTTTCGATTATAAACGAGATTATACAAGCAGATCCCGACAATTTAAAGAGTCATGTGGACCTTGCATACATCTATGCCGTAACAAATCAGGATAGTAAACTTCTTGATGCAATTTCCGATTTGAACCGCATAGCCTTATCCCATAAAGGGGTATTTATCTGCAATAAATGTCATTCCAAGTTCGATAGATATTATATGAGGTGTCCCGTTTGCAAGAACTTTAAAACCATGGAAATGATTTGAAATGAAAAAATTAATCTATCTGTCCCTGATTTTTTTAATAATCTCCCCGTTGATTGCATCGGACATTTCCGATTACAGAAAAGCGGAATCGTACATTTCTAAAAATAAGTTGGATGATGCCGTTAGAATTCTTACAAACCTCTATAAGACATCTCGAGACACTTCCATTTTACCCGGAGTAATTTTGCATCTTGCCGATCTTACATCAGATGCGGAACTTTCCTCAAAGTACTATAAGGAGATTTGCAAGAGATTCCCCAAGAGAAAGGAAGCCACACTGGCTCTTATAAGGTTGGGGCAATATTACTATGCAATGGAAGCGTATAAGATGGCAATATCTTATTTTTCAAAAGCATTAAAACGCCCTCTTTCCAATTTTGCAAGACAAAAGGTTCAGTACTGGCTCGGAAAATCATTCGCAATGATAGATAAGACGGATTCCGCGAGAATCTATTTTTCCCTTGTTGTAAACGAAGATACGCTTTCTCCCTATTATAAGCTCTCTAAAACATCTCTCGAAAAGCTCTCCAAAGGGAATAACAAGAACAACAATATCACCATTGAAACTGCTAAAGATACGACAACCAAATACGGCATACAGATCGGCGTCTTTTCAAATAAAAATAATGCAAAAAAATTGGAAAAAAAATACAAAGCGAAAGGTTATAACGTATTCATTTTTAAGGATTTCTCAAACGGCACTACACGATATAAAGTTATTATCGGTAAATTTAATAATAAAAACAATGCCGAAGATTATATTAAAATATTCAGAAAAGCCGAGGGAGTTTCCTGTTGGATTACGAAAATTAACGATTAATGACAGATAAAAAGAGAAATATCACTCCGTTAATGAAACAATATCTGGAAATTAAGCGAAAGCATAAGGATGCCATTCTTTTATTTCGAATGGGAGATTTTTATGAAACTTTCTTTGAAGACGCGAATATAACATCGAAGGTTTTAAATATTGTTCTGACAAAGCGTTCAACGGAAAAGAACAAGGATACAGCCCCTCCTCTTGCGGGCTTTCCCGTAAAAGCAAAAGACATCTACATATCAAAACTGGTCAAAGCCGGTTATAAAGTTGCAATATGCGAACAACTCGAAAACCCCAAACTCGCCAAAGGAATAGTGAAAAGAGGGGTTACCGAGATCATAACAAGTGGTACAATCTTAGATGATACACTCCTGAAAGAAAAGGAATACAACTACTTAATGTCCATTTACAAGGACAATGATACATTTTACATTGCATACATCGATATTTCCATTGCGATTCTAAATGTTATGAAAACGGATAAGGATTCCCTCCCCGGTGAAATAGACCGTATTAGCCCTGTTGAAATTATTTATCCTGATAATATCAATTTTGAGAACAATATTGCAAAACCGTATACATCCATAGTTTTTGACAGAGAATTTGCCGAAAAGGAGCTATGCGAGTATTTCAAAGTTGCGAATCTCGACGGTTTCGGATTAAAAGAATCCGGTTATATTTCAGCCTGCGGCGGTTTGCTTTCTTACCTGCAGGAAATCAAAATGGAGACTCTGCCGAGAATAGAATCGATAAATCTCATTGACACATCCGATTTTGCCATTCTTGATAAAAAAACAATGGATACTCTCGATGTACTACCCGGAGCGGAAACAGAAAAACCATCACTTCTTAAAATCATAGACTACACCGTTACGACCATGGGCTCACGCAAATTACGCGAGTGGTTAACATTCCCCCTTATTGATAAAAACAGAATATACGAGAGACAGGAAGCCGTTGGAGAATTGACAAATGATAATCGTATTCTAAATGAGTTAACATCAAAATTAAAAAATATTTCGGACATTGAACGCTTGAATTCAAAAATTACAAATGCTCGAATACATCCTTTGCAACTGATTGCATTTAATAACAGCTTAAAAATCATTAAATCAATTGTTGATGAAATTGTATTTGAAACACCTCTTCTGAAAAGGCTTAAGGAGCGATTAAAATTCGATTATAGCATCGTTGAGATTATCGAAAAACGGATGAATGGAACAGATGTTTCCGAGTACGGGGGGTATATAAAAACCGGTTTTAACGAAGAACTCGACAGGCTCAGAGAAATTGCTTTTAACGGAAAAAATTGGATAGCAAATTATCAGAGTGAAGAGAGGATACGAGCGGGAATACCGAACCTTAAAATTAAATACAACAATGTCTTTGGTTATTTTATTGAAGTAAGCAAATCACATACGGGAAAAGTACCGGAAGATTATATCAGAAAACAAACGCTTGTAAACAGCGAGAGATATTATACGGAAAAATTGAAGAAATTCGAAACGGAAGTTTTGAGTGCTGAGGAGAGAGCCGAAAAGCTCGAAGAAGAGCTATATGCCGAACTTCTTAAAGAACTCAACAAATACTCTAAATCAATTGTGCAGGTCTCTAAAGCAATTTCGGAAATTGATTGTATCTGCTCTCTTGCCAAATACGCCCTTTCCACACATACGGCGAAACCTAAATTATCGGATAATTCTTGCATTTATGTTAAGAATGGTAGGCATCCTATTGTTGAAAAATACACGGAATCATTTGTCCCTAATGATATTCATATCGATTCTGACGAGAGAATCATGCTTCTAACAGGTCCCAACATGGCAGGCAAATCCACCTATCTCAGAGAAATCGGTTTGATAGCCATACTTACACAGATCGGTTCCTTTGTTCCTGCCGATGAAATTGAAATCGGCATATTCGACAGAATTTTGACAAGAATAGGCGCAAGTGATGACCTCTCAAAGGGAATCAGCACTTTCCTTGCAGAGATGGTTGAAACGGCTTTTATTCTGCATACCGCGACATCAAGATCCCTCGTTCTGCTAGATGAAATCGGTCGCGGTACAAGCACCTATGACGGAATGAGTATTGCCTGGGCGACAATCGAATATATCCACAACAATGCAAATCGAAATCCGTTAACCGTTTTTGCAACTCATTACCATGAGTTAACTCGATTGGAAAATTATCTCCCCCATTTGAGAAACTATTGCTTATCCGTAAAGGAGTGGCAGGATAAGGTTATCTTTTTAAGAAAGGTCGTCAGAGGAAAAAGTGACCGCAGCTACGGGATTTATGTTGCAAAACTTGCGGGCATACCTGAAAATGTCATAAAAAGGAGCAATGAGATTCTTGAAATGTTGGAAGAAGAGGGAAAAATTACATTCCGTAAATTAGAGAGTAAAAAAGAAACGGCTTATCAAATGGAACTTTTCGATAAGCGCTCGCATATAATTTCCATGATAAAATCTATCGATATTAACTCAATGACACCTGTGGAATCACTTAATTTTTTGAATAAATTAATTAAAGAAATAGAGGATCTTAATTAATTCTGTTGTCCAAATAGAAGATCTGCGTTGCCGCTTCTGCAAATAAAATCGTGTAAATCAAAACAAAAGTATATAGCACGAATAAAAACGGATAAAGGGCGGGAGCTATAACCGAAACGGAAACAATTCCCATCGCTGCAATAGAAAATAAAAGTGTTATAAAGACAACAACTACTGTAAATACGAGATATTTAACAAATGTTTCGAAGGATTTTACAATTGCCAAAATTTTCTGCATCGCACTTCTAACGGAGCAATTTTCAACTATTACAATAGCAGGGAAAAAGAAATACAGGAAAGCAGTGAAAATATAGACGAAAATCAGTATTCCCGTTATAAAAGTAAAAATAATTATCTGTACGGAATACTTCAACATCGGTACCATGTTTGCCATTATTCTCGAAAGATAGACAGAAAGATTGTTTAAAGCATAATTAAATAAAAATGCAACGGCAAAAAGCAAGATAAACCATATGGCTATCTGAAAAAAACGCTTCAAAAAGACATTTCCGATAAAAAGATATGCTTTTATGCTGAATTTTGTTTTCCCATTGAGCATTGCATCCATAAGGATGAATCTGTTTGCAGCATCCATAAAAAGGAAAATGGACACAAGCAAAGTAATAGCCAATGATATTGCCACAAAAAATTTGATAATCCCCGCACTCCCCATAGCATAAAAATTATTTCTCATTATTTCAATTACATCAAAAGGATTCACCTGTAGAGAAGTTTTATCAATACCTGCAAGAAGCGGAGAAACTGTTATGTTCATAACAACAGAAACTATCATAAAATACAAATAGTAAATCATACTCAACGGGAACAATTTTAGCATGGAAACTCTAAAGGATTCGTTTAAATAATCCCGGATTTTCATTGCTCCTACTTGCTACTTTTAGGAAATAAAAACAGTTTCGGATTTAATTTTTTGTCAATTTGCTGTTTTGAAAAACGAAACTTCAACATCTGATCCTTCGTAAAGATATCCATAAATTCAATTGGTGAATTTTTATTTATTTTTATACTATCCAGAGGAATCGTGGAATCTCTCGGAGTGATAACGAGCGTATCCCCGGTTTTATTGACATTGAAAAGGCTATCCGTATTAAAAAGTATGTTGGAAGGAATCAACCACGCGTTTTCTTTCGGGATTATAGAATATGTTATTTGCTTTGTATTTTTTATTTGAATCATTGCCGAATCGCCCTTAACAATCATCACCTGTTCTTCCGGTGTTTTAACATCCATTCTCAACAGATTGGGTTTTTGAATATACAATTTCCCCGTAATTTTAGCAATTTGCATGGAATCCGCATCATATATCTTCTCTGAAAAATCAGACACAAATGTAGAAAAATTCAAAGAAGTAGCAAAAACAAAACACGGAAACAGTAATATAAATAATATCGCTCTTTTCATTTGGATATACTACACCAACCTATTTTTTATGTCAAGCATTTCCTTCCCTACTTGCCTTCCGAATACTCTTTAATTTTATACTGCAATGCCCTCAGGCTTATACCGAGTTTTTCAGCAGTTATTTTTCTGTTGCCATTAAATATCTCAAGTGTTTTTAAAATTGTCTCTTTTTCAACTTCTTTCAATGTCTTTACCGGAATATTAAATATATTGGATTTGGAACGCTGAATCTCAAGAGGTAAATCCTTAATCCCTATATACCTGTCCCTTGAAGCAAGTAGCGCCGATGAGATTACATTTTTCAGTTCATCATAATTACCGTTCCATTCATAGTTCTTTAGAACTTGCATCGTTTTTTTCGTAAAATTCTTTTTCGAAAATGAAACTTTGCTAAGGTAATCTTCAACAAAGGCTTCGATATCCTCTTTTCTATCTCTTAAGGGGGGAATATAAATGATATTTCCTTTCAGAAAAAAATAAAGTTCATCGAGAAATTTCCCCTCTTTAACCTCTTCATCAAGATATTTCGTTGCGCTGAATATATATCTAACATCAAGTTTCTTTTTAATATTTCCACTTAAGCTAATCTCAATTCCTTTTTTAAGAATCTTTAGTATCTCTTTTTGCATTTTCAGAGGCATCTTCTCTAAATATTTAAACAGCACCGTTCCCCCATCACCATTTAACATGCTGCTTTTCCCGCTTTCTTTTGCCGTTATGTAATCTTTGTAATTATTATCTGTAATTTCAGTACAATCGATTACAATAAAAGGCTTTGAGCTCCTTTGGGAGCTATTGTGAACTGTACGAGCAGAAAAACTTTTTCCCGTGCCCTTTTCTCCGACTATGAGGAACGGTATGGAATTATTGGCATAATATTTTAATTTTTCAAAAATCTGATAACTAACCGGCGATTTTACGACTATATCTTCCATCTTAATATTGCGTTCTCTTATACTGGGGTTTAACAATTTATCATTGATTATATCGTATAGTTTGTGGTTCTCCACTAGTAACGCCAACCATTTAACAATCAAATCCACAAACTCCAGAGAACTTCTATCAAATTGTTTGTGTGAAGTTTTCGTATCAAAATAGATTACACCGTGTAACTCACCGTTTCTGAAAATCGGCACGGCAATCAGCGAATAGATATCATAGATCTCCACACTGGAATGAGAGTCGTTAAATTCCTCCATCTGAATATTGTTTTTTAGAATCGATTTCTCACTTTTTTCTATTTCACCGATTGTTCTACTTATGATACTCATTTCTTCCTCTATCTCATTGTCATTGATATTTATACTGCAAAAAATATTAAATTTGTTTTCATTGGATTTAATCAACAAAATCCCTCTTTGGGCTGAAATAATCTTAAATATTGCTTTGAATGTTTTCTTTATAATATCGTTGACATTTTCATTATTCAAAAGGACCTGACAGACTTTATAAAAATCTTCAATGTGCTTTTTCGGTAACATCTCACTCTCCTGTTATGTTCAATGATTTGAACTTAACGGCTTTCGGACCTAAATACTCACCTCGCAACACCTTTTCTTTCGATAGGTATATGTTTTTAAATGATTCATTTATACTTCCCGACACGGAACCTCCCTTAACAGGTATTATTCCGTTCTTAGAGACTTCATAACCGTGTCTGATTTCTCCTCCGAATGTTCCTGAAATGGGATCCGGGCTAAATGAAGAAAATGACATAACATAGTAAATTGTCTCTTCATCATCTGTAAATTCATCCATACTAATATTGCCGGTTCCTATCTCTATGTTTGCGAAATTTCCCGTATGTTCCTCTTTGTTGTACTCCGAATATCTGACATCATTCCATCTCTTTTTAAAAATACCATTTTCTATAACAGTAAAATCTTGCAACGGAGCACCATCTTCATCAAATTTGGTCGTTTTTAAACCATTTTTAACATTTGAATTCGACTTTAGAGTTATTTTATCTCCATTTGCAGAATCAACGATTTCTTCATTTATTTTCAGCATGGATTGTTTTTGGAAATAAGCCCTTCCGCTCGTTTGGAAAACGAGTGGAGAAAATAGGTTCTCAAGAGGTTCTTCCATAAAAACGACCGGATAATTCCCGCTTTTCGGCAATTTTGAATTTAATGAATCCGTTGCATACTTGGCTGATTTTTTTATCTCATTTTCGAGATCAAGCATCTCGGGGAATACGACTTTCCTGTAATTGTGACATTCCATATCCTTCGTTTCATTCCCGGATAGAACAACAGTATCGATTTCAAATACGGTTCTTCTGTCCGTTTCGTTAACCCCTTTACTGTTCATGTACTCTATATCGTTCAATGTTGCGAACAATTCAAGGCTACTGTATCTTGCGGGTTTTATACTATCTTCAACGGACTTGTACTTGTCGTAAAATTCAAATAGCAGTCCCTTTCTATCCTTAGCTATTTTTTCCGAAACACTATTTTTATCGTAGTAATAATCTCCGCCCCCATATATTTCCCAGGGGATATTATTCGAATATTTTGCAATTCTTATCGCCGATTCTATTCTCGCATCAATATTTTCTTCATTGTGCTGTATGTTTATTAGAGAAAGCCCCAACTGCTTTTCACCGTTCACTTCATGTAAATTATAGATTTTAACAAAGTAGGACACAGTATTCACCTCTCGCAGCTGCTCTATGTAATTTTTTATTAAAAACAGTTGACTGGACTTACTTTCAACGGATTTTATCTCCCATGCATATATTTCATTGTTCTTGTTAAGTGCTTCTTTTATTTTCTTAATCATAATAAACTCTCCTATCCCAATCTTGTTTTAAATTTAATATGCGGACCACCTGAGGATACCTTTACCCACTCTTTG
Organism: candidate division TA06 bacterium; assembly: GCA_003641665.1. Classification (GTDB taxonomy): domain Bacteria; phylum Hydrothermota; class 32-111; order QNBC01; family QNBC01; genus QNBC01. The sequence goes on along the minus strand of QNBC01000005.1, from coordinate 20,225 downwards.
TGCCCTTTGCCGCAATATCCGAGACCGCTTATTTCAAGATCGTTACCTACCATCGATATGGATTTAAGAAGATCAGGGACATATCCGGTAATAAAAATGGGGGAAAAGATTTTACCCGTAAGTTCGCCGTTTTTTATCTCTTCACCGATGAGACACTCAATCTGGATTCCCCAATTTTTCGGATCTTCCATACCGCTGCCGCCTTTTATCAAATATATACCTTCATCGACGGATTTGATCATTTCTTCCTTTGTAGACTCGCCGGGGGCAAAGTACGTATTTGTCATCCTCGCATAAGGTTTTCTTTTGTAAGACTCTCTCCTCCCGTTGGAACTTCTCTCCACATTTAATCGCATTGCAGAATTGAGATCCGTCATTCCTCTTACGAGGATACCTTTGTCGATAATTTTCGTACTTGTAGACGGCATTCCTTCATCATCAAAGAAAAAACTGCCTGATTCACCCGGTTCAGTAGCGGAATCATACATCGTCACAAGAGGGCTGGCAATCTGCTCGCCGATATAATGTGCCCCCATAGCCCTTTCCTTTAAAAACATATCCATCTCCATGCCGTGTCCGAAGGCTTCATGAGCTATAAGTCCGGCAACTTCGGGAGATGCTACAATATCATAAATTCCCGATTTAATTTGCCCTGCACCAAGCAGTTTAATTGCATCCCTTACGGTCATATCTATCATATTATCGGGAAGTTCTGCATATTCGTATCCTCCCTGTTTCGATATACCGTCATAGTTATATTTGACCGATTTCCCATCACTGACTATAATCTGGATAAACCTGTCTAATCGCGTAATATCCTGCGTTAAAAAGTTGTTTGCGGAAATAAACGATTTGAAAATAAAGTTTTCTTTATATACATTAATAACATTTTTTATTCTCTCGTCTTTTTTCGCAATTTGTTCACTCTGTTCTCTTATCTTATCGATTTTTTCTTCAAGTTTTATTGAATCGAGAGGTATTTTTTGCTCTGTTTTAAAATATTTCTCTCCCAATTCCTCTTCCGGAACGCGATACTCCATATTAAATACCGGCACATTAGCCAGCATATCGTCAACAACTTTTGCGATAGTATTCTTATCCACATCGGAAATGGAATATTCTACAAAATATTTTCCGTTGTATACGGAAATTACTCCTCCCAAAATAGCGGGGTGTTCACTTATATGCTCCTGTCGTCCTTGCTTAATCACATCGAGTCCCGTTTCGTTTTCAAAGAGAAAATAACTGTGATAGAACTTTTTATTAAGGCGATCTATCTGTTCTTTAACAAACGGGTAAATCCCTTTGATAAATTCTAACTTGTTCATTATGACTCCTTCCTTTTATTTATCGAATGATACCAGAATTATAAAATAAAGTCAAACTATATATGAAATTTTTGCATGTATTCATCAATGCTCTTCCTTGAAAGGGAAAGATGATTTTTTATCTAATTTTGAGGATACGAGTAATATTGTCAACTTTTCGCACTATTTGTTGAAAAATTCTTTTTGTAAAACTTCCTGCGATATTTTACCGCTTGGACCATCTCCCCTTGCAACATTAACGGATACTTTGCCTTCCAAAGCCTGAAATATCTCTGCAACATCGCTATGTGTAAAGCCCGGGCAAAGCATAATGGCATCGATTTTTTCCTTTTTATAGACACTTTTTGCAACTTTTATTGCCTCGTCCTGGGATTTCACAACAACGGTTAAAAGTCTGTACTTCCCCGTGTCAATAACACTCCTGTGTTTTTTATAATCCGCATCAGGTGCATGGGCTAAAAACAATGCTTTAAAAGCCATTTTTGCATCTCCTTCTAAAATTCACACTTATAGATTCCTTTCCATACAATTTGTTTTGCGGAAGCAGTTCAGTCGCCCAAAATTGTAATATCATAAAATGAGTATATTACATTGAAAATAAAAAATCAAGAAGTTTGGAAGGAGGTTGGGTAGATAGGTATGAACATATTAACCGGCAAGAATGAGATTCCGAAACAAGTTCGGAATGACAAAGTCAAGCGAAAAATGGCTCTTTTGGTAGACAAGTCTACCTTCACTAAAGTTTCGAAAAATATGTATGGACACATTAAACATTAATAAATTGCTCCCCGGATTCACATCTCTCCTTTCATTATGTTGACGCTGGTCGCTTTAAAGAATATAATCATTTTCATGAAAACATGTGATGTTCTCGTTAATGGCAATGTGGATCAACTGTTTACATACGCAATTCCGGACAATTTTATCGGGAAAATAGAGATAGGTAATATCGTTACTGTTCCTCTTGGAAACAGAAAAATTCACGGTATTGTCGTCACAATCGGCTCAAAAACAAAAGTAAAAAATCTAAAAGAGATCATTGACATAAAATACAAGATTAAAGTCATAAATAATAACTCATTAAACGTTATAAAAAAGACTTCAAACTATTTTCTGCAAAATATCGGGAAATTCTGCACAAAATTAATACCTCCATCCAACCCGAATTATCGAATCGAATATCAAAGAATATCGAATGAAAAGGCATCAAAAAGAGAAAAAGAGATTTTAGCTTTGATTAATGACAGAATCGATAAAAGGGAATTACTTTCGCACACGACTCGTTCCACCGTTAATAAAATGATTGAACACGGTCTAATAAAGGAAGTAAAAACACTCCTCAACTGTCGTAATGATGCTATAAAAACAGAATTCACCGATTTTTCTTCACTTCCCAAGAGTAATACACCGATTGACAGAAAAGGAACCGTTTTTATACGCAAATCACCTGTCATGTATGATTATATTAACAAAATTATCCGCATTAATTTAAGTGAGAACAAAAGAATTTTAATTATTCTTCCTCAACTTCTCTCTCATCAGTACCTTATTGATTTTTTAAGATCCGTTTATAAAAATGATGTCTGTTTTTATTCATCCGCGTTACACAATAGAGAGAAAAATATTTCATTCCATAATATAATTGCCGGGAATCCGAAAATAATTGTAGGAACGGGAGATGCTCTTTTCCTTCCCTATGAAAATATTGCTTCCCTTGTATTCCTTATGCCGGAATCTCCTTATCACTTTCACTACGACAGCATGCCGTTTTACAATGCAGAAATCGTAGCAGGAATTTTTGCCAAAGAATATGCCATTCCTCTCTATATAATAGGAAAAACTCCCTCTATAAACCTGTTTCCTTCAATCAATGCGGGAAGAACCAGATTGATTGAAAACGATTCTACAAAATCCGAATTCTACTATCTCAAAAGTAAGAATCCCTACGATATTCTCACAAAACAGATAATATCGGAAATAAAATCCGGTATAAAGAGAAAGGAACGAACTTTAATAATATACAATCAACTCGGTTACTATCCTTTTGTGAAATGCAACAATTGTAACACAATCGTAAGCTGTCCCGTTTGCAATACTCCTCTCACATTCACTGGAAAGAATAACCTTTACTACTGTCAAAAATGCAAGAAGTATTTTACGATAAAAAGGTGCATTAACTGTGGTTCAAACAATCTGAATTTTTCCGGAACAGGTATGGAAAAAATCGCTTCGCAACTCAGAAATGAATTTACCGAAGGAGATATTAAGACAATTTCAGCGAATACTCCCCTAAATATTAATGAAATAAGTCGATATGACCTGATTATTACAACCTCCTTTATATTCAGAGACCTTTATCCCAATAAATTTCACACAATAATTATCCCTTCCATCGAGAATATTTTAAACGAATATATAATCAAAAGCGAATGGCATTTCGTACGTATCATTGAATATCTGAAATCATTTCTCGTTCCTCGGGGAAAAATCATAACACAGTCTCCTATTTACTATGATTTCGTCCCATATTTATCATCAAACAAAATAGAAAATTACATATCGTATACATTAAATTTGAGAAGAGAATTTTCTCTTCCACCTTACTTCCACACAATCACCGTCAAAACATCTGAAAACAGACCTTTTCCCGAGAGACTCTACGAACAATTGTCAAGATACGAAAGTAATTCCACAACAATATCGAAATCAAATAATGAAATAATCATCAAAACAAAAAAACTTTCCGATTTTACATTCTTAAAATCGATTCAAAGAAAAGGAAAATCCAGAATTTATGTTGATTCGGTAGAATACTTATAGCATGGATTCCGCAGGAATCATCACAATAAACTCGGTCCATTTCCCCGGTTCGCTCTTGCATGTAATCATTCCGCCATGATTTGTTATAATATCTTTTGCAGTGGATAGACCAAGCCCCGTTCCTGCTTCCGTATGCACTTTATTTTCTACTCTGAAAAATTTATCGAAAACGTGAGGTATATCCTCTTTACTTATTCCGATACCGGTATCCCTAACGGTAACCTGCGCTTGCCATATATTATCGAAGATGATCAAACCGGGGCTCGATATCTTCACTTCCCCGTTTTCCTTATTGAATTTTATAGCATTATCTATCAATTGACTGAAAACATAGAAAAGCGCCATTTTATCACCTTTAATCGAGCCCAATTTATCGCTGAGATCAACAACAATGTTAATATTTTTACTCTTCGCTTTTTCTTCATACTGTTTCACGGCATCATTTATTATTTCAACTAAATCCACCTCTTCTTTCTTTATCGTCCCGACCTCTCCACTTGCGCTCATATTCATACTGATGATATTTTCAAGAACCTTTGAAAATTTCTCTCCTTCCTCGTTTATAATGGATAGAAAACGCTTTTCGGTTTCTCCCAACGCAGATTGATCGCCTATGGACGACATAAGAATTTGTATACTGCCTAAAATTGCACTAAGAGGTGTTCTTAACTCATGGGAAACATTCTGTATAAATTCTTCCTCTTTTGCCTGAAGCTCTTCCTCCGTAGGGAGAGGAGCAAATTCTATGACTTTTCCAAAAATATATTCGTTTAATTTGACATAATGAGATACAACATTATACTTTTTCTCATTGGATTCTTCGGATTTTATAACAATTGTGGCTTTACTCGCCGCTATATCCTGTGATGGATTAAAAAAATCAATCTTAATTTTTTCCCATAAATTATCATTATTTTCCGTTCGAAAATCCATAACCGTAGTTATGTCCTTTAAAATTACATTGTCTTTTGATATATCAAACGCATCGGAAAAAGCTCTGTTAATAAACAGAATCTTCAAATCTTTATCAATGAGAACAATGGGTAAAGTAACAGTCTCCAATGCAATTTTATAAATATCATTGGCGGTCCCAGAAACAGTCGATCTTTCCTTTTTGGCAGCAATTTCCATTTTATTCTCGATTTTCTCTTCCTCGGCTGTAGTTTCAACAGGTGTCTTCTCCGCTTCTTTTGCTTCTGTTTTAACTTCCATATCATTTATTGAAGCCGCTTCGTTTATAATGCTGTCCTCAATAGTAATCTCCGATTCCTCGGAACTAAAAATATCGGCAATTAAATTTGCTACTTCCTCATCAGATTTCATATACTTTCTATGCAGCGACTTATTGTAGAAAACAACAGCACCACCCGCTATGTTCCCGCGTTTTATGGGAACGGCAAGGACAGAATCGGGTAAAATAGTGAGAGAGATTTTATTATCAAAATCAAATCGTATGTCTCTTGATACATTAATCTGATTTACCATTTGATTGTGCAGCATCACCCAACCGGGTATCCCTTTTCCCGAGTTAAGGACATGACCGATTAATTCGTCAACCTTTCTTCCGATGCCGTATTTCACAACAAACCCGTTACTTTCGAGTAAAAAAATAAGAATATACTCGGATTTAGTGAGCTCCCTGGAAATGTTAAGAATTTTCTTGAGCGAATCGGAAATATCCCGATTTTGATTTTTATCGTTTTTCGTTAAGTCAATTAACTTTTTTAGTTTTTCAAAAAGATCCTCGTTAATATTTCCCTCTTAGCTTTTGAGTTGATTTTCTATCTTCTCTAGAAGTTCCTGGAGGTTAAAAGGTTTTGTAATATAGGCATTGACACCGAGATTATATCCCTTTTCAATATCTTTTGGGTTTCCCTTGGCACTTAAAAATATAACCTTCGTTGATATCGTCTTTGGATTGTTTCTTATCTTCTCAAGCATCGTATATCCGTCCATATTGGGCATCATAATATCACTAATCACAAGATCCGGGGTATCATTTTCAATAATCTGTAATGCCTCATTACCATCCATTGCAGTAAGGATATCATACCCCGCTTTCTTAAGGGTGAAAGAGAGTATATCCAGCAAAAACCTATCATCATCGATTATCAATATATTCGCCATAAAAACCTTCTTTAACAATAATATTATTTTACAATCTTTTTGTCAAGCCCTTTTAATTTTCTTTCTGCCTTTTGTTTTTTTGTGTTCGGTTTTGTTCTGTGGCTCTTTTCGTATTTGCACTCTGAACATCTTTGCAACAATCTCTTCATCCATATTTATTATCATGTTCTCAAACATCATATAAGATTCTTTTTTATACTCGACTAGAGGATCTCTCTGTGCATATCCTCTGAGTCCAATCCCCTCTTTCAATGCATCCAACTCATAAAGATGGTCTCTCCATCTCGAATCGATTGTTTGCAAAACAACGAATTTCATAACCTTCTCATACAGCTCACCGAATTCTTCCCTCTTCAATTCAAGATTCTTCTTAGCTCGATCAAAAAGATAATCGAATAAACGTTCTTTTGTAAATTCGGCTTTCTCCTTTTCCGCTATCTGTGGATCATCGAGAAAATCATTTATATAGTTAATAATAAGATTATCCCAGTCCCAATCTTCCGGATACTTCCCGTTTGCCGTATATTTTTCGATTATGTCATTAATAACATTTTCAATTTTGCCGAGTATAAATTCATCCGGATTTTTATTATACAACACTTCATCACGCATAGCGTAAATCGCTTCCCTCTGTTTGTTCATAACATCATCGTAATCGATTAAACGCTTTCTGATATCGAAGTTGTACTGCTCGACTCTTTTCTGTGCATTCTCAATGGCTCTTGTAATCAAAGGATGTGTAATCGCTTCATTCTCCTTTACGCCAATTCTATCCATTGCACTTGCAATTCTGTCAGAAGCAAAAAGCCTCATAAGGTTATCTTCAAGAGAGATAAAAAATACCGAAGAACCGGGGTCCCCTTGTCTTCCGCTTCTACCTCTGAGCTGCCTATCAATCCTTCGTGATTCATGTCTTTCCGTCCCTATGACATGCAATCCCCCGAGTTCCTTTACGCCTTCTCCCAGTTTAATATCCGTACCTCTGCCTGCCATGTTGGTGGAAATTGTTACATTTCCCTTTTCCCCCGCATGTGAGATAATTTCCGCTTCCTTCTGATGATATTTAGCATTCAAAACGGAATGCGAAATTCCTGCCCTCTTCAGCATTCGCGAAAGCTGCTCGGAGACCTCCACGGTAATGGTTCCCACAAGTATCGGTCTCCCTTTTTCGTGTTGCCTTTTGATCTCCTCTATTATTGCTCTGTATTTTTCTATTTTCGTCCTGTAAATCATATCGGGAAAATCCTCTCTGATTACAGGTCTGTTTGTGGGCACTACAATAACATCAAGTTTGTAAATTTCCCAGAATTCCGCCGCCTCTGTTTCCGCCGTTCCCGTCATGCCCGCCAATTTATCGTACATTCTGAAGAAATTTTGTAATGTAATTGTCGCAAGGGTCTGTGTTTCCTGCTCTATTTTAACCCCTTCCTTCGCTTCGATAGCTTCGTGAATCCCTTCGGAAAAACGTCTTCCCGGCATGACCCTTCCGGTAAATTCATCTACTATGATTACCTTTCCGTCTTTTACTATATACTCGGAATCCCTTTCAAAAAGCGAATAAGCTTTCAATAGCTGGTGTATATTGTGTATCTTTTCATTCTTCTCCGCATACTCTCTTTGAATAGCATCCTTGGATACGGCTTTTTCCCTCGATGATAATCTCTCGTCACTATCGATCTTCTGAAATTCTTCACTGAGATCGGGAACGGTAAAAAATGAGGGATTGTTTTTGGACATCTCTTCTCGACCCTTATCCGTGATGGAAACAGTGTTTCCCTTCTCATCTATCACATAGTAAAGCTGTTCGTCGAATTGCGGTAAACTCTTATCCCTGATAAGCTCATTCTCCAAATTTTCAACAAGCACTTTCACCCCTTTCTCTCTGTATAATCTTATCAAACGCTTGTTTTTCGGTGCCCCCCTCTGGGCAAGTAAAAGTTTCCCTGCCGCTTCCCGCTCATTCCCGGCTTCTAAATCCTTCATAGCCCCCGTTATCAACTCATTCACATATCTATTCTGCAATTTTACTATACGACTAACAAGCGGCTTTAATTCCTTGTATTGTTGTAGAGAAGCTTCCACAGGACCGGATATGATAAGCGGAGTCCTTGCCTCATCTATCAAAACGGAATCAACTTCATCAACAATTGCATAGTTAAATCCCCTTTGAACCTTCTGCTCCGGCTCAATAACCATATTATCTCTGAGGTAATCAAATCCAAATTCGTTGTTAGTTCCGTATGTTATGTCTCTCATGTACATTTCTTTTCTTTCCTCGGGGTTCATCCCCGCCTTAATCACACCAACGGTAAGCCCGAGGAATTTATATATTTCCCCCATCCATTCGCTGTCCCTCTGAGCCAGATAGTCGTTCACAGTAACAAGGTGCGCTCCTTTCCCGCTAAGAGCATTCAAATAAAGAGGCATTGTCGCAACGAGCGTTTTACCTTCTCCCGTAGCCATCTCTGCAATTTTCCCCTCATGCAATACTATCGCACCTATCAACTGCACATCGAACGGAATCATATTCCATTCCATCTCGTGCCCCATAACAGTCCATTTTCTCCCCACCAATCTTCGACATGTATCTTTAACAACGGCGAAAGCTTCAACCATTAAATCATCCAATGTTTCACCGTTTTTCAATCTTTCCTTAAACTCAACGGTTTTATGTTTCAATTCGTCGTCACCGAGATTTCTTAATTTTTCATATTCCTCATTGATAAGGGGAACAATTTTCCAATATCGTTTTAATTCTCTGTCATTTTTCGAGCCGAAAAGCTTATTAATCAACTGTATCATTTACTACCTCTCAATTTATTAACTACATTTAATAATTTATCCGATGAAAAACCGGAAATATTAAGCAATATTTTCCTGTCCCCAAATGTAATGAATATGTCGTCAAATCCCATTATCGCAAATTTCCCTCTGAATCCGCTTTCAAACAGATCTCTCAAAATCCCTTCTCCAACGCCCCCCATGATATTCCCTTCCTCGATAACGATCATATTTTTATATTCCCTTGCTATGTTACCGATAAGCTCCTTATCAACCGGTTTTGCAAAACGCAAATTGACCATATCGAATTTCACTTTCTTTTTCTCATCCAGCTCCCTTGCAATTACATTTCCCGTACCAAATGCAAGAACTACAGTATCATTTTTATCCCTCTTAATCCATTCCGCTTTCCCCTTTTCGATTACATCATTTTTCCCGAAGGATCTCGGTATTGTATCCCTGGGATATCTTATTGCAATCGGCCCCTCACGGTATTTCGCTGCAAACTCCAGCATTTCTTTAAACTCTTCCGCATCCTTCGGAGCCATTAAAACCATATTCGGCACAGCTCTCAAATATGCAATGTCGAATGTGCCGTGATGAGTGGGACCGTCAGCGCCAACCACACCGGCTCTGTCTATACAAAATACAACCGGTAAATTCTGCAAAGCCACATCATGGATAATAGAATCATAAGCTCTCTGTAAAAAAGTTGAATAAATAGCGACAAACGGGTGCATTCCCCCTGCTGCTAGCCCCCCGGCAAACGTTACGGCATGTTGTTCGGCTATACCCACATCGTAAAATCTCTCGCCGAAATGTTCTCTAAATTTCACCAATCCCGTCCCCTGAGGCATCGCTGCCGTAATAGCCACGACATCTTCGTATTTTTCACCAATATCCACCATTTTATCGGCAAAAACGGATGTGTATTTAGGGCGGCTGTTCTCGGGTTTGTCGACCTTTCCGCTTTCTATATTAAATGGCCCGAGCCCGTGAAAACGAGTCGGATCCTCCTCCGCCTTTTTATATCCCTTCCCTTTTTCCGTTATAACATGAACAAAAACAGGCTCTTTAAGATTTTTTATAAATTTGAAAACTTCGATTAATTCTTCCAGCTTGTGTCCGTTATATGGTCCCATATAGTGAAACCCAAATTCTTCAAAAAAGATTGTAGGAGTTTCTATAAAAAGTCTCTTTACGCTCTCCTTTACCCTTTTCATAAATTTTATAACTTTTTCATTATGGTTCGTTACATTGTCCACAAAATTCCAAATGCCACTTTTAACGGAATAGTATTCACTCGAAGCTGTTATTCTTGCAAGATATTTTGCTATGCCCCCTATATTTTTGTCAATAGACATCTCATTATCATTAAGGACTACAATAAAGTCTCTGTTTAAAAAACCTGCATTATTTAAACCTTCGTAACTCATTCCCGCTGTCAATCCTCCGTCACCTACTACGGCAATCACCTTATTATTGCCCCCTTTAAGATCCCTTGAAACAGCAAAACCGAGAGCTGATGAGATGGCTGTTCCCACATGCCCCGCTCCGAATGGATCGTATTCACTTTCTTTTCTATTTGTAAATCCGCTTAATCCTTTGTATTTCCTGAGATTTTTAAATGCCTCTCTTCTTCCCGTAATTATTTTGTGTGTATATGCCTGATGTCCGACATCAAATATAATTTTATCCATGGGAGCATCAAATACATAATGTAGTGCAAGAGTTAATTCCACGGTACCGAGACTGGGAGCGAGGTGACCACCCGTATTTGATACGGTTTGTATAATGTATTCCCTGATCTCCTTTGCCAGTATTTTCAGCTCTTCAATGTTCAACGATTTCAAATCGTTAGGACTGTCGATTCGCTCAATTATCATAAAAATACACCCGCCATTAATATTCCTAAAATCGACCCCATTAAGACTTCAAAAGGAGTATGCCCGAGTTGCTCAACCAATCTATTGACATCTCTTATTTCTCTTCTCGCAATTATCATGTTCAAAACACGTGCCTGCTGACCTGCAGATCTCCTTATCCCTGCCGCATCGTACATGACTATTAATGAAAAATAAAGTGTGATTGCAAAGATAATCGATCCGAATCCTTCGTAAACACCCACCATCGTCGAGAGAGCCATTACTCCTGCCGAATGAGCGCTCGGCATTCCCCCCGTTTGATACAATTTCACGAAATCGATTTTATGATATACAAGTATATGCGAGACAAATTTCGCAAATTGAGCCACAAGCCCGGAAAATAAAGCGACAAGTACAATTTTTATGCCCACAGAGACAGTCATTTTGTCCTCTCTTTTAAGATAATTAAATATTCGATTAAATCGTTAAAATCACCATCTATCGTTTTTATTATATCAATACCTCTGTTAAAGTAGATTTCCGTTTTTTCCTTAAGCTCGTTTACCGAACAATATTGAAGAGCCGTGCATTTCCCTTTCTCTCTATCTTTACGTAACTTCTTCCCAACCTCCTTTTCGCTTCCGATTACATCTAACAAGTCATCTGTCATCTGAAAAGCAATTCCTATTGATTCTCCGACTTCACCGAGCTTATCCGTTTCTTCGTTTGAGTAATCCGCGAGTATCGCTCCTGTTAGAAATGATAATCGAATCAGTGCAGCGGTTTTTCCTTTTACCATTCGCAGCCAATCTTCTATTTTTACTTTTTTGTTTTCGTACTTTATATCAAGAAATTCACCGTTAATAAGTGATTCCATAATGTTGGCACCGATTTTACCGAGTTTATCATTTTCGGAAAGTAGTGCAAGCCCCTTCACAAAGAGAAGATCACCTGCCAGAATTGCCGTCGCTTCATCGAACTTTTTATGCACAGTGGGCTTTTTACGCCTAAAATCGTCATTGTCTATACCGGGAAGATCGTCGTGTATAAGGCTTGCGGTGTGTATCATCTCTATGGCTGATGCCATTCTCAAGATCTCTCGTGATACACTGTTTTTTCTGGCTTTATAAACCATACATGCTATTGTGGGGCGGATTCTCTTTCCTCCGCTGTTTATCGCATACGAAATGGCATCATTTAAATTGCTATCTATATTAAGTTCACTGACAATCCCGTTTAATGCGGCATTAATCAGATTCTTCATCGATCTCCTCTATATCTTTCAGGTAAAAATTGCCATTTTCGTCCTTTTTAAGTTCCTTTATCCTCTTCTCAACATTACTGAGTTTATCTTCACAAAATTTTATGAGCTTTTTTGCCTTTTCGTACAGTTCAATGGATTTCTCAAGAGGGATTTCTCCTTTTTCCATTTTGTTCGTGATTTCTTCAAGCTCCTCTATCGCTTCTTCAAATGATAATTCTCTATCCATTATCACTCCTTTATTTTCTTATCCACAATGCCTCTAATTTTACCATCATAGAATTCAAAAATCAACCTATCATAGAGATTTACATCCTTCCTCGCTTTCATTATATTTCCATCTCTTCTCGCTATAACAAAACCTCTTTTGAGTATGTTCTTATAATTAGTGCTCTCAACTCTTTTACTAAAAAAGGAAAGTTCCCTGACCTTTTCATTTAATGTTCTTAAAAGGGAAATATTTGCTCTCTCCACATATCTGTCAAGATCTATCCTTCTCTGCCTGACAATATCGACAAACTTCTTGAGAGCATAACTCTCTTTGTAAATATTCAGTTTTCCGTTATAATCGTTTAATATTTTAACAAATGCTCTGCTTAACGCTTTCTCGTAATTTAAGAGAACTCCTTCAATTTCCTGCCTGCTTCTAACGGCAACTTCTGCTGCTGCCGATGGAGTTGGAGCTCTCAAGTCCGCAACGAAATCGGCGATTGTAAAATCAATTTCATGCCCGACACCGGTAATTATCGGTATCTTCGAATCGTAAATCGCTCTTGCCACTATCTCCTCGTTAAAAGCCCACAAATCCTCTATGGAACCTCCGCCCCTCGCCAGTAAAATAATATCCACATCCCCGTATTCGTTTAGTTCATCTATGGCTTTTACAATATCAAACTTTGCCTGTTCCCCTTGAACCTGCGCCGGTCTCAGAATAATTTCCACAAATGGAGCTCGTCTCGAAAGGACATTAATGATATCCCTTAATGCAGCAGCTTGAATAGCTGTAATAACGCCTATTTTCATGGGATATTCGGGAATCGGCAATTTGTGCTCTTCGGCAAACAAGCCTTCTTCGAAGAGCTTACGTTTCATCTTCTCAAAGGCAATCTGAAGATCTCCCTTTCCTTCTTCTCTTATTTCCTTCACATAGATTTGATAAACGCCACCCTTCTCATATACCCCTATTTCTCCGTATACACGTACCTTTATACCATTTCCTATATTCTCCGGAATATTTTTTGCATAACTCTTGAACATTATACATGAAATTTGTGCATTTTCATCCTTTAAAGAAAAATAGATATGCCCCGAAATATGGGCTTTATAATTTGAAATTTCCCCCGTTATCCATAACGGAGGAATATTATCTTCAATAATCTCCTTAACAATACGATTGATTTCGCTAACAGTTAAAATCTTTTCTTCGCTTTGATTCGACATAATTTCTCAATAATATGGCATTTGTTACAGTTCCGACACCACCGGGTACCGGTGTATAAGCATATAGATGTTCCACTTTATCGGGTTCTACATCACCAACTATAATTCTTTTACCGTTTTTCTCAACGACATTGATTCCTATATCGACATAAACCGATCCCTCTTTAAAATCGGAGGCTTTGAAATAACCTGCTCTTCCTATGGCTGCAAAAACTATATCCGCTCTCCTTAAATAATCCTTAATATTAGCCGTTTTAGAATGACATACGGTTACAGTAGCATTTCCCATTTTGTCATATCGTAAAAGAAGAATCGCGAGAGATTTACCTACTATAACACTTCTCCCTGCAATAACACAATTCTTTCCCTCTGTTTCTATACCGTAATATTTCAAAATTTCAACGGATGCAACAGCTGTCGGAGGGAAAAGTCCATTCTCATTGAGCATTAGTTTCCCCAGGTTAATCGCTTTGATTCCCTCTATATCCTTATCGGACTCTAAGGACTCAACAATTTCATTCCTGTTTAATTGGCGATACATTGGAGAGAGAAGCATAATCCCATGTAAATTTTCATCGCTATTCCACTTTTTAATCCTAGAAAGAATTTCATCCTGTTTCACATCTTTGGTAGGACTATATAGATCCACATCTATACCGTATTTACTGAACATTTTAACCTGTGCTCTTGCATAAACAGCAGCGGACTTGTCATCAGTAGCAAGTAAAATCCCAACTTTATCTTTGCCGGCATCGATATAATTTTTGACATCGGAAATTATCTTTTCTTTTACCGGGTTGCCTTTTAGAACCTTCATTTATGCTCCCTTTGATATTTCAACTACCTTGTTACCCATTATATCATATTCGAACACCGTTATTTTCTCAGTATGTCCATCCGTTATATCAAGCATCACAAAATCCATTCTCAGATCCTCGTCGGCTACTTCGAATCGGGTAGGTATTGCCTTTAAAAAACGATCGATAACCGTTTCATATTTCATACCTATTATGCTATTAAAAGCGCCTGTCATTCCGACATCGCTAATATACGCCGTCCCGTTTAAAATATCACAATCTGTCGTTTGAACATGTGTATGCGTACCGAGAACCGCACTCACCCTTCCGGAAAAATATCTGGCAAAAGTTTTCTTTTCCGAAGTGGCCTCTCCATGAAAGTCTACGATTATCGCATTGCAATCTTTTAGAGTACTTAGCTCGTCTTCGGTCTTTCTGAACGGGCAATCAATACTCTGCATAAACACTCTACCCTGTGTGTTCACAATTCCGACTTTCCCGTAATCATCAATTTCGATTGTCGTAAACCCTTTACCCGGCACTCCTTCGGGATAATTATTCGGCCTTATAAGAACCTTCGTTTCATTCAAATAATCAAATATTTCAGGTTTGTTCCATATATGATTCCCCGATGTCATAATATCAATACCACTATTTAGCAATTCCTTTGTAATTTTCGGTGTTAATCCTTTCCCGTTAGCCGCATTTTCTCCATTGGCAATTACCAGATCGGGTTCATACCTCGATTTCAGCGAAGGAACAAGTTCTTTGACAATTCTTCTTCCCCCTTTACCAACTATATCACCGATAAAAATGACCCGAAGTTTATCTCGCATATTCGGATACCCTCAATTCTCTTATAACTGTGACTTTGATCTGTCCGGGGTATTTCAATTCGGATTCGATCTGCTTTGCAATGGAATCCACCAACTCCGACGCTTTAACATCATCAATGGCTTCCGGCTCCACAATTACACGGACTTCCCTTCCCGCCTGCATGGCAAATACTTTCTCCACTCCATCGTAAGAACTTGCGATATGTTCAAGATTCTCAAGTCTCTTGACATAGGCTTCGAGACTTTCTCTTCTTGCTCCGGGTCTTGCCCCGGAAATAGTATCGGCCGCCTGAATTAAAACGGCAATGGGTGATATGGGTTCAATTTCTTCATGGTGCGCCCAAATAGCATTTATTATAATTTCACTTTCACCGTATCGCTTTGCCAGTTCTCCACCAATTTTAGCGTGGGTCCCTTCCATAGTTTGATCCACAGCTTTACCTATATCATGCAAGAGCCCCGCTCTCTTTGCCAAATTCCTGTCAAGCCCGAGTTCGTCAGCCATAAATGCAGCGAGGTATGCCACTTCTTTGGAATGTTGAAGTACGTTTTGTCCATAGCTTGTTCTGTATCTCAATCTCCCGAGTAATTTCACGAGTTCGGGATGGATATTCAAAATACCAAGCTCCATAACAACTTCTTTTCCCGTTTCTTTTATAATGTTATCAATCTCTTTTTCCGTTTTATTGACAACCTCTTCTATTCTCGCAGGATGAATTCTTCCGTCTTGTACCAATTTCTCGAGAGATAGCCTTGCTATTTCCCTCCTCACCGGATCGAAACTGGATATACTTACCGCTTCGGGAGTATCATCAATGATAAGCTCTACCCCGGTGATATTTTCAAAAGCCCTTATATTCCTTCCCTCTCTACCGATGATTCGTCCCTTCATTTCATCATTCGGTAATGACACAACGGAAACTGTTGTCTCGGCAACTTGATCCGTGGAAAGTTTCTGTATGGCATATGTAATTATTTCCTTAGCTTCTTTCTCAGCCTTCTCTCTCGCTTCGTCCTTGATTCGTTTTATGAGTTGAGCGGCTTCATATCTCGCTTCCGATTGCATATTGTTAATCAACATCTGCTTTGCCTGTTCTCTTGTCATACCGGAAATCTGTTCCAATTTTTTGTTCTCCTGATCTATAATTTCCCTTATCCTTTCCTCTTTTGTCTTTATATTTTTTTCTCTCTGCTGAATGGATTGCTCTTTTCTATTCAGCTCTTCTCCACGCATCTTCAGAAGCTCGTTTCTCTTTTCCGTTTCTCTCTTTTCATTCTCAATCAGCTTCTCTTTTTCAATAACCTCTCTCAATCGCTGCTGTTTTTTCTTTTCGAAATCCTCATTGCGACGCGCCATCTCTTCTTTAATATCAAGTTCCGCAAGTCTTTTATAGGCGCTAGCTTCTTTCTTTGCCTCTTCAATGATTGTTTCCGCAATCTCATTTGCCGTCTTAAGTCGATTCTCTCTCTGCCTCTTTGCTATGAAATATCCGAGAAAAAGCATTACCAAGCTTATTACAATAGCTCCTATTACTACCATTAACATGCTCATAAATCACCTTCTTTCTATAAAATAATCTATCCCCACCATACCGTGTAAATCTTAGCTGTTTGAACCTTACTTTTAAAGTGGGCACCTTACGGATATTTCATAGCACCATCGGAATGGTCTGCAATCCATATCCGAGCCGGTTCCCCAAAGGTAAGGTGTTGGCTCAAAAAACTTAAGCAATCACGAATATGGCAGGGATTAGAATATTTAAATTAGTTAATACACTCGTTCTCTAATTTTACAAGCTGTCTAAACAGCTTATCTTTAAACTCTTCGCTATAATCTTTCAAAGTAAGCAAATCATAAGTTATGTTCAAAGTTGCCAGTAATAATATCTCTTCTTTAGTTCTCTTTCCTAATAATTTAGATGCGTATTGATTTATCGTTTTCTCAATATACGATACTATCCTATCAAGTTTATTTTTATCTATATTATCGACTATCTTAAAGAGATATTTTCTATTAAAAACATTAATTTCAATATTCTTTTCTTCTTCCATTATATTCTAAATCCCTGCTACATTCAAATCTGCTCGAATTGTTCTAATTTTTGTAAAAGAGCTGATAATCGTTGTCTTAAACTTTCCTTTTCTTCGTCATACTTCGACTTTTCTTCTTGCAAAATTTCTATTTTACTTTTTAATTCTTTATTTTCCATTTTTAAATTGTTTATGTACGATTCTATTTTTGAAATCTTTTCTTCAAGCTTTCGTAAGATTTCGTCTTCCATACTACTTCTCCCTTAAATATGCTCCGAATTTCTCTTTTAACGACTCCACTATCTTTCCCACAACAACTTCCACCTCATCATCTTTTAGAGTTCTCGTTAAACCGTTAAATTCAAGGTTTACCGCCATGCTCTTCTTTCCTTCGGGAATTTGCTTCCCTATGTAAATATCAAAGAGCTTAACCTTCAAAGACGGAAGCGAATTAACGCTGTAGATTACATTTAAAAGATCACCGAAAAGAACACTTCTATCCATTACAAGAGCCAGATCACGGTATACCGACGGGTATGCCGAAGGTCTCTCGTAACTCCTTTCTTTAGTATAATCCAATAATTTATCTAAGTCAATATCAAGGCTGTAAATTCCGTTTTCAATTTCGTAAAAATTTTCTATATCTTTTCTGATTCGCCCACATTGAGCTATTTCCACATCTCCTATTTTATAAGAGACAGATTCATCTTTCATATAGAGAGGATATTCTCCTCTATCGGTTTTAACCTCCGCAACATGCATCAAATCAAAGATATATTCAGCCACTCCCTTTATATCGAAAAGATCAAAACTTTTCGGTGAGTTGTACCACTCTTTCTCATCGGGCATTCCGAAGAGCATTACGGAAAGGATGTTCTTTTCAATAAAAGCATCTTTACCCTTCGCAAATCCGCGCCCGAATTCAAAGATTTTGATATTTCGAATGCTTTTCAAAATATTGTTCTTCACTACTTTCAGTAGATTTATCGATGGCGTTGGTGTCATATATTCGATGTTTACATTTATCGGATTTGCAATCCTCACGAAATTATCTACATTGCCATAGATTTTTCCCAGTTCTCTTTTGGAAACAAGTCCGAGAGTAACATTCTCATAATACCCCAATCCGACCAGTGTGTCCCTAATCGTTCTAACCATATTAAAAAGATTGTTATTTCTTGCATACACTCCCTCGGGTACTCTCACTCTATCAGGTATGTTACTATAACCGAAAATTCTGCCGACCTCCTCGACAAGATCGATGGGCTCGAAAAGATCCCTTCTGTAATCCGGTATCACAACGCTATCCTTTTTTACTTCAAAATCAAATCGTTTCAATATAGTGTCAATTTCTTCATCGGATATATTGTAGCCGAGACGTTCTCTTATAAAATCCCTATCCAATTCTATTTTAACCGGTTCCGGAATCTTATCGTACACATCGATTGGAAGATAGATTTCTACTTCCGGTACTATTTCTTTTAGTAAATAGAGAAAACGTTTAAGTGCAAAATCGGGGCTTGTGAAATATCCGCCTCTTTCAAAACGATATGAAGCATCGGTCTTTATATTTAGCTTCTTTGAACCTTTCCTTACAAGAATAGGATTAAAATAGGCGGATTCTATAATAAACGACTCGGAATTTCTCTTTACACCACTCTCTTCTCCACCTATTATACCGGCAAGTGCTATGGGTTTCTCTGCATCGGCAATTACGAGAATCGAATTATCCAGTTCTTTTTTCTCTCCGAGTAAAGTTACGATTTCTTCCCCTTTTACCGCTCTTCTCACATTAATCGTTTTCCCTTCAACAAGCGATTCCGAAAAAGCATGAAGAGGTTGTCCCAGTTCAACTGCAATATAATTTGTTAAATCAACAAGGACATTTTTAGGATTTAATCCATAACTTTTTATCCGTCTTTTTAACCAATCGGGTGATTCTTTAACAGGTACATGAGCCAATTTGCAAGCAATGTATCGGGGTGTATCATCAAAATTTTCCACCTTAACAGAAAAATCTCTCCATCTATTTTCATCTTTAAACTCATATGTTTCAGGAAGTCGCAGTTTTCTCCCGGTCTTGGCTCTAATTTCCCGCGCAACTCCGAGCATAGATAACATATCCGGTCTGTTTGCAGTGACTTCTATATCATAAACAATATCATCTCCGACTTTGATAATCTCTTCAACGGGGAATCCGCACTCTTCCAGGATTACAGGAAGGTCAAGCCCATCCGTCTCGATATACTCATTAAGCCATTCCAATGATACTCTCATTTTATAACGCCTTTCAAAAATTCCATGTTATTTTCAAACAGAAGCCTCATATCATCTATTCCGTATTTCAACATTGCAAAACGTTCAACACCAAGTCCAAATGCAAAACCACTATACTTTTCCGTATTATAGCCTACATATTGGAAAACCTTCGGATTTACAAGCCCGCATCCGAGAACTTCGAGCCATCCCGTATGCTGACAAACACTACACCCCTTGCCTCCGCAAAAGACACAGGAAACATACATCTCGGAACTGGGTTCCGTAAAGGGAAAAAATGACGGCGTAAATCTTGTTTTCGTATCCGGACCAAAGAATTCTCTGGCAAAAGCGGATAATATCCCTTTCAAATCGGCAAAGGTAACATTCTCATCAACATATAATCCTTCGACCTGGTGAAAAACGGGAGAATGGGAAGGGTCTATTTCATCTTTTCGATAACATCTTCCCGGTGCAATCATTCTGATAGGCGGTTTTCGGTTTTCCATTGTTCTGATTTGCACGGGAGACGTATGAGTCCTCAACAACCTATCACTTCCGGCAATGTAAAACGTATCCTGCATATCTCTCGAAGGATGATGTTCAGGTACATTCAACGCTTCGAAATTGTAATAGTCGGATTCTATTTCCGGCCCGTATTCTATTGAAAATTCGAGCCGCAT
>QNBC01000004.1 GCA_003641665.1 candidate division TA06 bacterium | reverse complement strand
GAAACCCATTATGGCAGGAAAAGGAGATACAATTCCGGTTAGCAAAGTATCGGAAGACGGAACATTCCCAAGTGATACTTGCCAATATGAAAAGAGAGATATAGCTATTTTACTACCGGAATGGGATCCTTCTGCTTGCATACAATGTAATTTGTGTGTAGCGGCATGTCCACATGCAACTATAGTCAGTAAAATAATAACTGCCACTGACAAGGAAAATTTTGTAAAAGGCAAAGGAGCCGAGAAATTCGCTACATTACCTGCAATGGGACTCAAGAACGGTGAGAGTTTCAGGATACAGATACTTGCGGAAGATTGTACGGGTTGCGGAGTTTGTGCCAATGTGTGCCCCGGGGTTAAAAGAGATCCGAAAACCAAAAAACCCACTGGTGAAAAGGCTCTTACTATGGTCAGAAAAGAGAAGGTTTTCGACAACTACATTGAAACTGAAAAAATCTGGAACAAAATTCCCGAGACGGACAGAAAATACGTTGAAAAACTTACATCCAAAAATGTCGGATTTATTCCATCTTTATTTGCTTTCAGCGGTGCATGTGCGGGATGCGGTGAAACCCCGAATATCAGACTTCTCACACAAATCTCGGGAGAGAGAGCAATTATTGCAAATGCTACGGGATGCTCAAGCATTTACGGTGGAACGGTACCCGGATTCCCTTATAGAATAAGCGAAAGAGGTATGGGGCCCGCATGGTCTAACTCCTTATTTGAAGACAATGCCGAATTCGGAATGGGAATGAGCATTGCAGATGAAAAACTGAGAGAAGTGGGAAGACACGCCTTCACCAATTTGAAAAAACTGTGGAAATCAGAAAATAAACATAAAGAACTTGTAGCCCTTATGAATAAGGTTGAAGAAGTCTGGGACGAAAGAAGTGTAGAAAAATTTTACCTTGTTGACGGGCTTGTAAAAGAACTTGAAAAAGGTTTAAAATCCATCGAAAAGAGTATTAGCGATAAAGAAAAAAACGACTACAACGATCTAATTTCTACACTCCCCCACATAGCTCTCAGAACGATCTGGATTGTCGGCGGTGACGGTTGGGCATATGATATAGGATATGGCGGTTTGGATCATGTTCTCGCATCGGGAAGGGACGTTAATGTACTTGTTCTTGATACGGAGGTATATTCCAATACAGGCGGACAGTGTTCCAAGGCTACTCCTATGGGAGCCGTTGCTAAATTTGCGGCTGCAGGTAAGAGATACCTCAAAAAGGATCTTGCTATGATGGCTATGTCCTACGGCTATGTTTATGTTGCAAGAATTGCGATAAATGCAAACCACAGCCAAGCTTTAAAAGCAATGAAAGAAGCAATTGAATATAACGGACCTTCTATTATCATAGCATATTCTCCTTGTATCGAACACGGTTATAACCTTATGGAAAATCCTGAACATCAGAAACTGGCAGTAGAAAGTGGGGTTTGGCCCATTTTTAGATATGACCCGAGATTGAGCGATCAGGATAAGAATCCATTACAATTGGATATTAAAGAACTTAAAGCCAACCCGAAAGATTATTTGCTAAAAGAAAAC
Source organism: candidate division TA06 bacterium (assembly GCA_003641665.1). GTDB lineage: Bacteria > Hydrothermota > 32-111 > QNBC01 > QNBC01 > QNBC01. The sequence goes on along the minus strand of QNBC01000004.1, from coordinate 31,763 downwards.
AGGTTCCGCAGGCTCCTTAAAGAGCGTCCTGATGAGGCTGACGAGATCTTTAACAAGGCGGAAAAAGCAATAATAAAGAAATTTGAATACCTAAAAAAATTGGCTTCGATTTAATGTGTTAAAGGAGGGATTTTTTATCCCTCCTTTCTTTACTATATTGACAGAGGTGTCTTTTATAAATATAATACCCCAAGATAAAAAGGAGTACACATGGTTGTGAAATATCTTGATCTAAAAAAACAGTATGAATCTATCAAAGATGAGATTGACAAGTCCATTTCGAATGTCATTGATGACACTGCTTTCTCTTACGGTAAATATGCAAAGGAATTCGAAAACAATTTTAAAAGTTTTCTTGATACAAAATACGTATTCGGAACGAGTTCCGGGACATCCGCGCTACATTTAGCTCTCATTGCAATGGGAATAGGTCCAGGTGATGAAGTTATAACCGTTCCCAACTCATTTATAGCAACTGCAGAAGCAATTAGTCATGCCGGAGCAACTCCCGTTTTTGTGGATGTGAATCCTAAAACTTATTTGATGGATACAGCTAAATTAGTCAATACGATATCTTCAAAAACAAAAGCTATTATTCCTGTCCATCTCTTCGGTCAACCGGCGGATATGGATCAAATCATGGAAATAGCATCCGAATACAATCTAATGGTGCTGGAGGATGCTTGTCAGGCTCACGGAGCAATTTACAATGGTAAAAGAGCAGGAAGTATAGGAAATGCAGCTGCTTTCAGTTTCTATCCGGGGAAAAATCTCGGGGCTTATGGAGAAGGAGGAGCATGTTCTACGAATGATCCTGAGATAGCCAAACAAATTGAACTATACAGAGCTCATGGTGAGATAAAAAGGTATTACCATGAAGTTATCGGTTATAATTATCGCCTGGATGGTATTCAAGGAGCAATTTTGAATGTAAAACTGAAACATCTCGACAATTGGAACGAGAAGAGAAGGAATATCGCATCCATGTACAACGAAATGCTAAGTGGAGTAGGTGATATTATAACACCTTACGAAGCTGAAAATAGAAATTCAATTTATCACATATATGCAATACGAACAAAATCACGCGACGCTCTCAGAGATTTTTTAACGCAAAATGAAATACAGAGCGGAATACATTATCCGATTCCAATACATCTTCAGAATGCTTACAAATATCTGGGATACAAAAAAGGGGACTTCCCCATTGCCGAAGAACAAGCCGAAACAACGCTTTCCCTCCCCATTTATGCAGAGATGCCAGAAAGTGATGTTATAAGGGTTGTAGACACTATTAAAAAATTTTTTGATAAAGAGGTGGTAAAATAAAATGAAAAATGTTGCAGTCGTAGGATACGGTTATTGGGGACCAAATATTCTCAGGGTTCTAATGTCAAATGATTCTGTGCAAGTAAAATACCTATGTGAACTCGACTCAAGCAAGTTGAGTTTAGCCAAATCAAAATATCCCGACCTTTCTTTTACAAGAGATTTCGATACTGTTTTAAATGATAGTGAAATTGATGCCGTGTTTATAGTGACACCTATATTCAGTCATTATGAATTGGCAAAAAAGGCTTTGCAAAAGGGTAAGGATGTTTTTGTAGAGAAGCCTTTAACCGGTTCTGCCGAAACAACCGAGGATTTAATAAAGATTGCCGAAAAAAATGAGAAAATATTAATGGTGGGGCATACATTTGAGTTTTCACCGCCTGTTATGGAAACAAAAAAAATCATTGATAGTGGTGATTTAGGTGACATATACTTTATCACCTCTTCAAGGGTTAATTTAGGTATTCACAGAAAGGATATGAGTGTAATATGGGACCTTGCGCCTCACGATTTCTCAATGATGTTTTCATGGTTAGATGAATCGCCTAGCGAAATTCTAACTCTGGGAAGAGATTCCATATTCAAAGGAAACCTGGATATTGCATTTATGAATATAAAATTCCCTTCCGGAATAATTGCCAATGTGGAAGTAAGTTGGTTGTCCCCTGTTAAAATGAGAAAAACTGTCATTGTCGGAAGCAAGAAAATGCTCGTATATGACGATACGGAAAGTGTTGAAAAGATCAAGATCTATGATAAAGGGGTGGATTTCAAAGAACCAGAAGATTTCGGTGAATATCAATTAACATACAGAAGTGGTAGCATCATATCACCAAAACTGCCGAACAAGGAACCTTTGAAAATCGAAATTGCTCACTTCATCGATTGTATAACTAACAGAACTACACCTAAAACCGATGGATATTCCGCACTTAGAGTTATAAAAGCAATTGAAGCAGCGGAAAAATCTGCACAAGAAGGGAAATATATTAAAATATGATATGATTTATAAACAAACGGGCGTTAAATACACAATTGACTTGCTAACCGATTTTATAATCATAACCTTATCTTTTATCATTCCGGTTATAAATAAGGGGTATCAAGTTAACTCTATTCTGATATCCCTTCTCATAATTTACTTAATTTCGCTACCTATTTTCCTATATGAGAATTTTTATACCAAACTGGAGGAATTACCAAGATCCGAGATTATCTACAATGTTCTAAAATCAACACTTATAGTTCTTTTAATAGCTGATTTTATTTCATCGTTTTTTAAGCAGTATTTTATTTTCGACAAACTCTCTTTGATTTATGCATTTATTATTATGAGCGTATTGCTGATTTTATCCAAAGCATATCTCTCTAAGATTATTAAAAATACTCTCATTAAATCCGGTATCGGAGTAAGATATATTGTTTCGATAGGAGATCGCGAAAAATCAGAATATGTAAAAAACTACATAAATAATCTCGATCACAGAATATATAAATTGAAACACAGTTTCATTCTAAATAATGATAAGGATTCTGAATTGATCTTACATGAATTTGAAAAAGCACTTTCCGAGCCCCTTGTAAACAGTTGTATCATTGCTCTCAATAAAGATCAAAAAAATAGTATTTTAAGAGCCATCAATAAGTGTAGACAGAACGGAATTGATATTTTCTTAGTATCCGATTTCTTTGATATCGTTGACAGCGGTAACTCTCAATCTCTTTACAATTTACCTATCATATCCCTCACTTCTGGGAAAAGAAAAGATCTTGCACTAATGATAAAACGATTTTTTGATATAATTATATCTTTAATCGCTATTGTTATCCTATCTCCTTTAATGCTTCTAATTACCTATCTTATTAAGCTCGAATCAAAAGGTCCTGTAATATTCCGGCAGGAACGCATAGGAGAGGACGGTAAACCTTTCATTATGTACAAATTTAGATCTATGTATTATAATTCAGGTAGCAATGTACACAAACAGTACGTTGAAAAATTTATACTTGAACAAAACAATGATAGCATTTATAAATTAAAGAATGACAATAGAATTACACGAATAGGAAAATTTTTAAGGGAAACCAGTCTGGACGAATTGCCTCAACTTTTCAATGTTTTAAAAGGGGATATGAGTATTATTGGCCCTCGTCCCGCAATAGACTATGAAGTAGATATATACAAAGATTGGCATAAAAAGAGATTTAGAGTAAAACCGGGGATAACCGGGTTATGGCAGGTAAACGGAAGAAGCAAGGTCAAATTTAATGAAATGGTTATACTTGATATTTACTACATTGAAAATTGGTCTTTGTTATTGGATTTAAAAATTTTATTAAAGACCATACCGGTAGTTTTAAAAAGGGAAGGAGCATATTGATGAAATTTCAAAATATTGTAAACGTTAAAAAAGGTGAAAATGTTAAGATCTACGATTTTGTAAATATTTACGGTTGCGAAATAGGTGATAATACTAAAATCGGTACTTTTGTTGAGATACAAAAGGGAGCTAAAATAGGTAAAAACTGCAAGATTTCATCCCATACATTTATATGTGAAGGAGTTACTATTGAAGACGAGGTATTTGTAGGTCATAATGTCTCCTTTATAAATGATAAATATCCTCGCGCTGCAGCAAACGGTAAACTCCTTACAGAAGGAGAATGGACACTTGAGACAACTCTCGTAAAAAAAGGGGCATCCATTGGCACAAGCACAACTATACTATCAGGTGTCACCATAGGAGAAAACAGTATAATCGGTGCAGGAAGTGTTGTAACCAAAGATATACCGGATAATGTAATAGCTTATGGTAACCCCGCTAAAGTTATAAGAAAAATATAGGATGAGTAATTGACAAATTTCGAATATTCTGTTATTTTATTGCCCAATGGGGCAGTAGCTCAGCTGGGAGAGCGTCTCCCTCGCACGGAGAAGGCCGGCGGTTCGAATCCGCTCTGCTCCACAATTTTAGATAAAATGGGGATAGGTATCATCTCTCAAACCCCGCCAGGACCGAAAGGTAGCAACGGTAAGAGTGCTCTGGTACGCTATCCCCTTTCTTTTATATTATGAGTTATTTAGTTTTTGCAAGAAAATACCGCCCGGAATCATTCGATGAAATCATCGGGCAAGAGCATATCACAATTACACTATCAAACGCTATTAAATTAAATAGAATCGCTCATGCTTATCTTTTTACAGGTCCAAGAGGAACTGGGAAAACATCAACAGCAAGAATTTTCTCAAAATCTCTAAATTGTGAGAGTGGCCCGACTCCCGAACCATGTCAGAAATGTACTAACTGCATAGAAATAAAAAAGGGAATAAGCCCCGACGTTATTGAGATTGATGGTGCGAGTAACAGAGGAATCGACCAAATTCGCGAGCTTAAGGAAAATGTCATGTTTTCCCCAATAAAAAGTCGATATAAGATTTTTATCATTGATGAAGTACATATGTTGACACGAGAAGCATTTAATGCTCTTCTTAAAATTTTAGAAGAACCACCTTCACATGTAATCTTTATTTTTGCCACTACAGAACCACATAAGGTACCGGAAACAATAATCTCACGCTGCCAACGTTTCGACTTCAGACGGCTCACTATTCCGGAAATATCTAAACAACTCAAATTCATAGCAGATAACGAAAATTTGAAAATCACGAAAGAAGCTATTGATAAAATCGCTAATTTGTCCGAAGGATGCTTAAGAGATGCAGAAGGATTCCTCGATAAAGCATCTTCGTTTTCCGAGAATAATATCACAGATGAAATTATAGACAGATTATCCGGAATTCCGGATTTTAACATTTATAAATCTCTTATAAAAGCTATTTACACTAATTCGCAATCGGAAATAATTGACATAGTACACACCATATACAATAAGGGTTACAATCTCAATATATTTTTACAGCAACTTATCAAATATTACAGAGTCATTTTATTACTTAAATCGCAGATAAAAATCAATGAATTCTCCACAGATATTTTGAACTCTCTGAAAGAATATACGGATTACTCAGAAATCACACTTATTGCAATTATAAATACATTATTTGAAGTTTTGGAATCCTTGAAATATTCTCATATCCCTCATATTTACATTGAAATGAAACTGATTTATATCTCGAAACTCGATAGATTCATTGATATAGATAGTTATATCTTAGAGAATAATTTATATGATTCTCAACCGACTCTTCATAAAAGCAAGATAGATAAAAAAGTGTTAAACAAACCTGAAAAAAGATCTAATGTTTCTTCAAATTATAATAAAAATTGGGATGGTTTTCTCTCATATTTGGATAACAATTATCCAAAATTGCATCCCTTTCTTATCGGTTCCAAACTGGTGGAACTAACTGATAGAGAAATCAAGATACAGATTGTAAACGGTATACATAAAGATCTGCTTCTAAAGAATTTTTACAATGAGTTTCAAAAGGAGATTAATGCTTTCTTTAAAAACGACTTAAAAATTTCCGTTGATATTCTTCAAAAGGATAACAATAAATTGACTGAAGAAGTAGACAAGAATCTTGAAAAATTAAAAAATAGTTTTAATGCAGAAATCGAAGATATAAGGAGTAACGATGTTTGATGATATATTTAAAAAGGCAAAAGAATTCAAAGAAAAGCTCGATAAGATGCAACAGGAGCTCGAAAACGAAACATTCGAAACTATCGTCGGTGGAGGTTTGATAAAAATCATATCAAACGGAAAGGGAGATATCTTGTCCATTGATATAGATGAATCTTTACTGTCCCCTGATAAAAAAGAATTATTAAGCGGATTAATTATTTCTGGATTACAATCGTCTCAGGAAAAGGTCAAGCATATTACAGAAGAAAAAATGAAAGATCTCCAAATAAATTTACCGGGTTTTCCCTTCGGATATGAACATAATTGATGAACTAAAAGAAGCATTTAAAATTCTTCCGGGTGTTGGCAACAGAACTGCACAAAGATTCACTTTTTATGCAATTAAAGCGGATAAGGAAAGCATTGAACGTTTGTCAAGACTCTTAAACGAAGTAAAAGAAAAAATTCATCCTTGCAAGATATGCGGAAATCCTACAACGGAAGAACTCTGCTCTATTTGTAGTGATAGTGATCGTGATCACTCTACGGTGCTAATTGTTGAAAACATCGAAGATTTGTACCAAATAGAAACTGCAGGGAAATATAGAGGTGTTTATCATATACTCGGAGGTCATTTAGCCCCCTTGGAAAACATTACACCGGAGAAGCTTCGTATTAAAGAATTAATAGAGAGAGTTGAAAGCAGTAAAATTGATGAAGTAATATTAGCGCTCAATCCTAATACAGCAGGAGAGGTAACTTCGATATACCTATATGACCTATTAAAAAAGTACAAGAATATTAAAATAACCAAACCTTCCATCGGTTTACCATACGGAAGCACAATACACTATCTTGATAACTATACTATTATACAAGGAATTAATGAGAGAAAAGAAATTAAGGGATATTAATTTTGCTTGACTTTTTAGCGTATATAGGTTATTTATTATTAAGTAACGAGAGAGGTGATTTTGTCTTTTCAGGTATTTGAAAATGACTTTTGGTCAATTAATGAAACAATAACGAAATTACTTAAAATGACCAATGCAATATCGGTCCTTTTAATAGATAAAGCCGGACAATTAATTACAAGCACCGGTAACATTTCTCAACTCGATACAACGGCCTTTGCATCTCTATCGGCTGCCGATTTTGCAGCCACAAGCCAATTAGCAAAACTGGTCGGCGAAAAAAATTTTAACACACTGTTTCATCAGGGAGAGAATCAGAATTTATACATTCAACTCATCGCCGACAAGGTTATTCTTGTTGTCATTTTCGATTCCAGAACAAGTTTAGGTCTTGTCAGAGTACGAATAAAACATGCCACAGATGAATTAAATGCCATTATTCAAGATATTATGAACAAAATAAAAACAAATAAAGATGAGAATGTTGTAGGTCTTGATACGGATTTTAAAAAACAAGCAGAATCCGAACTCGATGAATTATTTAAATAGATTGGAGGTAATCCTTGTCACTGATAAACTACGCTTCAAGGGAAATTAGTTGTAAAATAGTTTATTATGGTCCCGGTCTCGGTGGAAAAACTACTAATATAAAGTATATTTATTCGAAGATCTCTCCCAATGCAAAAGGTAACCTTATTAGTCTTGCAACCGAATTGGATAGAACACTTTTTTTCGATTTTTTACCAGTAAATCTCGGTAATATCCGAGGTTTTAAAACCAGATTCCATCTTTATACTGTTCCAGGACAAGTTTATTACAATGCATCAAGAAAACTGATACTTAAAGGTGTTGACGGTATTGTGTTTGTAGCCGATTCACAGGTTGAAAGATTGGAAGATAATATTGATTCACTTCAAAATATGCTGGAAAATTTACAGGAATATAACTTGAACCTTGCATCTGTCCCTTTGGTTCTCCAATATAACAAGAGAGATTTACCAAATATTTCAACAGTTGATGAATTGGAAAACATACTCAACCCACAGAAATTACCCTCCTTTGAAGCTGTGGCTATACAGGGAATAGGCGTTTTTGAAACATTAAAAGCAATCAGCAAACTTGTAATCAGGAATTTAAGTTAGGGAAAATCTCCTCTAAAAACAGTTTAAATTCATCTAAAGCAGCCTTATATCGGTCATATAATTTATTTTTATTTTTATGAATAAGACTATTAATCGCTAAATTCAATTTTTCATTTTCTTTTTCTTTCTCTTCCCGAATATTTCCAATATGGCTTTCAGTAACGTTTATATGCTCTTTTAATTTCTCTATAAGAGGCGATTCATTCCTTAAATTAGTTTTATCGATTTCATTTTCAATTTCATTCTGAAATTGAAAAATTCTATCAGACAAATTTGCCATCTCATCGGCAACCACTTTGAATCCTTCTCCCTCACTACCGGAAGAATTAGCCAAAATCATTGCGTTATAAGAAAGTATTCTCAACCTATTGGCAAAATATTCGATTTTCCCAAATCCTTCTTTTAATTTCAGAATAAAATTTCTATTTTTTTCTGAAATTGCAGCATCTTCTTCTTCAAGGTGAATAATATTATTTTTAAATAATTGAAAATCATTATTTAAACTCTTTAAACTATCTTCCAAATCAATTCCATATTTCATTTTTTCATATTCTTCGATTTTGCCCATAGTTAGAATTAATTCATCGAGCTTTTTTATTATATTATTTTTAATCTTCTTAAGGTCATTTTTATTATTTATTTCCGGTTTTATCTCATGTTCCGTATCAATTTTCCTTTCTTCTTTAAATATCTCAACAAGTTCATCTTCCGCATTATTATCTTGCTCCGATTGTTCAATGGATAACATCTGTTTTTCGGGAAATTTGATAAATATTATTAATAAGAATAATATAAACGCTACAATCAGATATAACTGTTTTCTGATAAACATAAAATAATTCCCTTCTAAATGAGGAACAGTAACAAGTATTGCTTTACCTATCGGTACATTATTCAAAACGCTTTTAATAGGAATTACATTAATATATACGTTCCCGGTAAATAAGAGAGAATCATTGTTAGAAGGATTTGTAACTAAACTTTTGATTAGTACCGTGTCTGCAATCGAATTTCCTTTTGCCATGGAAAACAGCTCTTTGCCTGAAGAATCGAAAACAGCAATCTCCTTAAAGTATTGTAAATTTACAATATACTTTAAAACTGCTGATGAGATCTGCAATTTATTATTAATGTTACTTTTTATCTGTGAACTTAGAAAAGAAATATACTCTTTATCAATTAATTTCTCTTTTTTTTGATCAAGCTTGTAAAACCGATATGTTAAAATAAAAAATAATACTAAAGCTAAAACAAAAATGTAAATCCTACTCTTATTCCATATCTTCATCAAGACTCGCAAGTTTTCTACCTTCCTTTTTCATTAATTCAATTAATTTTCTGTCAAATATCTGTGCAGCATCAACACCTATTAGTTTCAATTGATGATTTAATGCTATCACTTCCACTATTACCGATACATTTTTCCCCGGAACAAGCGGAATTTCTATATTTGGTATTTTAACTCCTAATATGTCTACCATATGTTGTTTTATCCCAATACGCTCATAATCGATATCTTCTCTCCATTTGATCAGGTTAACCTGAAGTTCCACTCTTTTATGCAAACGAATACCTCTAATACCGAATATTCTCGCCAAATCTATAATTCCTACACCTCTAATTTCCATAAAATGCTGCAACGATTCCCTATCGGCTAATCCAGAACCCATTAGGATTTCGGAAGTTCGTCGACGTATGGATACTATATCATCTGCAACCATTCTATGTCCTCTCTCAACAAGATCAAGCGCCAGTTCACTTTTACCAATACCGCTTTCCCCCCTGATTAACACGCCAATACCATAAACATCTATCAGAGAACCATGTAAAATAACTTCCGGAGCTAATTGAGCACTGAGATATGAGGATATTTTATGTATTAAATTTGTGGTAATCTCTTTGGTCCTTAAGACAGGAATTTTATTTTTCTTTGCAATTTTAATAAGATATGGATCATAATCCAATCCTTTTGTGATAATAACCAACGGGATTTTAAACGAAAACAAATCCCTTATAGCTTTTCTCCGCTTTTTAACGGATAAAGTTTTTAGATACGAATATTCAGTCTGTCCCAAGACTTGTATTCGCTGATAAAGAAAATAGTTCTTAAATCCGGTAAGTATTAAACCAGGCCTATTAATATCAGAAGAAACAATTTTGTTATCAAATCCCGTATCTCCGGTTAAACACTCTAAACCGAAATCAGCCTTTTTATTATTATAAAACTGTAAAACGGATATTTCCTTATGAATTATTGATTCAGACATATTATTTTACTTTTTTCTTGCTCTCAAATTGATCAAGACGTTTCTTTAATTGTATTAACATTTTATCCACTACGTTATCTATGGCCATGTATAGATCATATCCTTCATCTTTACTTGAGAATGTAGTATCTTTCGTCTTTACCATAAATTCCACATGGTTTCTATTCTTTTCCTGATCGAGAATCATCCTCATGTTTATTATATAATCCTTATGGTTATCGAGCTTATTTACTTTCTTCTCCACGAAATCCCTTATATTGTCGGTCAAGTCGAAGTGTCTGGCGGTTAATTCCATTTTGTTTTTCATGTCATCCTCCTTTTTAAAATTGTATCATGTTTAAATTCATCTTTCTCTTCCGGATAATCTTCATTATAATTCAACCCTCTTGATTCTTTCCTAAGCAGAGAAGATTCAATAACAAGTAAAGCCACAATTCCCATATTTCGCATTTCAAACAACGTGCTGCTAAACTTACCTTTTTCTATCATTTCTTCAATTTTTTCATTGAAATTTTTTATAATACCATGAGCGCTTTTCAAACGATTATCATTTCTTACGATTCCTACATAGTCCCACATTGTATTCCGTATCTTATCCCTATCTTCATCGAAAAAGTCACTATCAATAAAATTCAACTTCTTTTCCTTTTCCTTATTATAATTAAATTTTACATTTATATCAAGTTTATCCAATGTATCTTTAAAAGCATTTTCTGAAAAAACCAATGCCTCCAATAATGAATTGCTGGCCAATCTGTTTGCACCGTGTAATCCCGTAAATGCTACTTCTCCGGCAGCATAAAGTCCTTCAATATCAGTCAAACCCAATCGATCCGTTTTAATGCCACCACAGAAATAGTGCGCCGCAGGTATAACGGGAATCATATCCTTCGGAGGGTATATCCCTCTTTTTGCACAAGCATTGAGAATATTGGGAAATTTTCTTTTAATTTCCTCTTCCGGTATTGAAGACAGATCAAGATAAACATACTCATAACCATGCTTCTTCGTTTCATTATCTATGGCTCTTGCAACAATATCTCTCGGAGCTAGACTCTTTAATTCATGATATTTATCCATAAATTCAACTCCGTCCGGTGTCTTTAGTACAGCCCCAGCCCCTCTGACCGCTTCAGAAATCAAAAATGATTTTTCTTCAATTTGTGCCTTTTCATATAAACTCGTCGGATGAAATTGGACAAATTCCATATTCCCCACTGATGCTCCAGCCAGATATGCCATTGCAATCCCGTCTCCAGTGGCAATTAAAGGGTTAGTTGTGAACCTGTAAATTCTCGAAGCTCCTCCGGTTGCCAACAGAACAAATTTTGCGATATAGTGATTTATGATGTAATTTTCTCTGTCTAAAGATTTTACTCCTATACATCTCCCATCATCATTTAAAATTAGATCCAATGCCATCTGATTCTCAACCATATCAATGTTAGGGTTATTACGTATTTTTTCAAGTAATCTCTGCTCTATTTCAAAACCGGTTAAATCTTTCGCATGGACAATTCTATTTCTCGAATGACCTCCCTCTCTTCCCAGATCGAGTTTACCATCCTCTTCCGTAAAGTTGACACCGTAAGTCATTAATTCCTGTACAACCCTTGGACCATTTTTTATTACCATATTTACAACGTCTTCATGGCTTAATCCACATCCTGTTTTCAAAGTATCCTTTATATGCATTTCAAAACTGTCATGTTCGTCAAACACAGTAGCAATCCCACCTTGAGCATAATTGGTGTTCGCATCGCTTCTGGATTTCTTTGTTATTATCGAAACTTTCCCATATTTGGAAGCTTTTATCGAGAATATCAAACCGGCAACGCCACTACCTATAACAAGATAATCAGAATATATCTCCACATTAACTCCTTAATATACAAGTTGATAATCTCCCCAACCGTATTTATCAATAAAAACAAAACGTTTGTGTAGTTCATTATAGTACCAAATTTCGTATGGTTCCGAATCAATGTTATAAGGGAAACTCTCTATATCATCCGGTGGGCCATATTTTATGTATATCATACCTCTGTCTGTTTTCCATCCTGGTTTATAGGAAGTAAAATGTTCATTTGCATATTTTACCCTTTTAAAGTACTCTATTTCCGCTTCATTTTTTTCTGTTGTGGGTACAGGATCCCGTTTTTTCCAAAATGCATTCCATAGAGAATCCCTGTTTTCTCTCGAGGCATTTTTTAATTTCCTTATCTCAGCAGGAGTGGCTATATATACGAGTTCATCTACCATTTCCAAATAGGTTTCCGTTTCTTCCGTATCAACGACACTTAAAGGAAATGATACGGCAAAATTATCACTATCCTTAATAGATATCTCGATTTGTTTTGATACATCAATCATATTCTTGGTCAACTCGATTTCGGTAAAATTATATCCCATATTTAGCGTTCCACTTTTATCTACCAAAATAGTGTCTCCAACAAGATCCACATGATAACCATACTTTTTATTCTTTTTATTGAGTATGACTATCCTTAATCGCTTTGCGGTTTTATAATCAGTGGGAATTTCATTATTTTCATCAAATAATAGGGGGGGATAAACTCTAACGTTTTTATTGCCTTTATATCCCTTTGCGACAAATTTTGTAACTTCGAAGAACTTCCCGGATAGCCTGTCCTTAATAACTACTTTCATATCTACGCTATCCAAACTCGAGGGGAAAAATATCGTTTTCGAAAAATTGTTGTTCCCATTCTCTAAAGTATCAATATATATGTCTCCTCCAAAAAATTCCTTCTTTTTAAAAATCATTATTCTATATTCCACAATTGAAAACATCCTATTCCCCTGTTTCCTTGAAATAAATTCCTCTCTATCGGAATTTATTTTAATATAATATCCTTCTTTATTCCCATGCACCCCGGGTAATATTTTCACACTATAAGGGGAGTATTGACCGGTTAATCCGGATAACAAAAACATCAATAATAATAAGGAACTCATAATAATCTCTCAAGTATCTGTATCGCATTCAAAGCGGCACCCTTCCTTATATTATCACTTACAATCCACATATTCAATGCTCTATCGTCAATATTAGATCTTCTGATTCTTCCGACATAAACATCATTCTTTCCGCTCACGGAAGAAGGAGTAGGATACTTTAGATTTTCGATGTTGTCAACTATTGTTACACCATTAACGTCATTTAATATTGCTCTAATATCAGAAATTTTAAACCGCTTTTTCAGTTTAACGAAACATGCTTCGCTGTGTGCTCTTACGACGGGAACCCTTACACAAGTTGCATCCACTTTAATCGATTCGTCATGCAATATCTTCTGTGTTTCTCTTAGCATTTTCATCTCTTCTATAGTATAACCGTTTTTTTCAAAAAGGTCTATTTGAGGAATAACATTATTGTATATCGGATACACATCATTTATCTCTCCTCTGCTCTCTCTCTCGTATTTATCAAGAAAATCCTTACCGGCACCGGACATAGCTTGATAAGTGGAAACTACGACGGATTCTATCCCATATTTTTTATAAATAGGGAATAGCGGCATCAACATGCCTATGGTAGAACAATTGGGATTTGCTATTATATTACTATGTTTTTCCAAATCGTGAGGATTTATTTCCGGTATAACGAGAGGAACATCTTTATCCATTCTGAATGCATTTGAATTATCTATAACAGTGGTACCGACTTTAGCTGCAATTGGAGCATATCGCAGAGATACTTCTTTGCCCGCGGAGAAAATGGCAAAATCCATTCCATTGAACATCAATTCACTTATCTCTTCAACTCTGTAATAGTTCCCCTTAAAAACAATCTCTTTCCCTGCCGATTTGCCGGAAGCTGCAAGCTTTAATCGGTCAATTGGAATATCCTTTTCTTCGAGAATTTTTAAAACCTCTTTCCCTACAAGCCCTGTTGCTCCCACTATTATAAGATTAATATGCTTCATCCTTCTCCAATCCGAACTTTATTGCAATTTTTTTTACTATATTGTCTACTTTGCCATTCCCGAAAACAAACGTAAGATTCATATCTCCTGAGAAACAATAAAGTTGGTTACTTTTCTCTTCTCCGATTATTCCATAGATAGTATTGATTATATCCGTTTTATTTATTATACCAACCCCTATGAGAGATACGGTTTTTACACCGTTAATTTTAACATTCGCATGAATATTACCGACTAGTTCCTTGCTAAAATTTTCAATGTCGTTTTTATCATAATACGATAACAAAACCAACTCATCAAATCCATTTACCTTTTTGATTTCCGATATATGAAGTAGCTCTACCGGATATGATTTTAGCAAATTAAAGAAAATTTTTCTATTGCTATGACTTTTATTATCTTTAAAAGTAACATAAGCAGCATTATTCTTAACAATGACAGACTTTACAAATCCGCTTTCAATATTTGTTTTATCTTTTATCAATGTCCCTCCAGTTTGAGAATTTAACGACTTAATTCTTACAGGGACCGAAAACTTAGCTGCTATTTCACATGCCCTGTAATGAACTACATCCGCACCATACTTTGCCATTGTTATCGCTTCGGGGTACTCCATTTCATCAATTAATTTAGGATTTGCAGAATATTTCGGTGGAATTGAATATATACCGTCAACATCTTTGTACATTTCACAAATATCGGCATTTAAAGCCGCTGCAATGGCAACAGCGGATGTATCCGATCCTCCCCTTCCTAGGGTCGTTACTTCTTTATTCAAGCTTACCCCCTGGAAACCTGCGGCTATTACAATTCTATCTTTTTCTAATTCGGCTCTTACACGATCTCCGAGAACATTAAGTATGTGTGCATTGGTATGTCGATTATCGGTTATAACACCGACTTGTGAACCGGTGAATGATATGGCATCCTCCCCCCGTTTTTGAATTGCAATGGACAACATCGCCATAGAAATCCTCTCTCCGGCTGTAACAAGCATGTCAAGTTCCCTTTTTGGAGGAGTACTGCTTATTTCATACGCCTGTTGATATAGATGATTCGTGGTATTTCCCATTGCCGAAACTACAACTATTACCTTATTCCCCCTCCTTTTGCTCTCGACTATCAAATCCGCCACATTCTCCAAGCTTCTCAAATCAGACAAAAGCGAACCGCCATATTTTTGTACTACAATTCCCATTTAGACCTTCAACATGTCATTAAAACCAAATATACCTTTTTGCTTTTTTACTATGAACCTGACTGCATCAAGCGCTCCATTTGCAAAAACAGCCCTGTTTGTGGCTCGGTGAACAATTTCTATGTTTTCACCGTTTCCAGCGAAAAGAATATGATGTTCTCCGAAAATATCTCCGCCTCTTATTGAACTTACGGAAATTTCGTTCTTTTCTCTTTTACTGTTGACGCCGGTGCGTCCTAAGACTATTTTCATCTCTTCCGGATTCGAGTCCCTTATTGTGTTGGCAAGCATCATTGCAGTTCCACTGGGTGCATCTTTTTTATTACGATGATGCAACTCCCAAAGTTCAACATCATATTCCTTAAAATTCTCGACAAATTTATTAAGCAACAGATTAATTACATTTATCCCTCTACTCATATTTGCAGAGATAAAAATAGGCATTTTCTCCGCTGCATCGGATATTGCTTGCTGTTCAACTTTATTAAATCCCGTAGTCCCAATCACATAGGGGATTCCATATTCCTTTGCCCTTTTTACATGTCTAACTGTTGCATCGTGTTGTGTAAATTCTACAACACAATCGGAATTTGCAAATAAGTGACTGTCCGTATCATCGAGAATTTCCATGTCATATCCGGTTATACCGGTGACTTGAGAATAAACACCGCCACTATTTTGACCGATTTTATCAACCATCTTCGTTATTACAATGTCATCACATTGTTTTGCCGATATTGCTATCTGTCGCCCCATCTTCCCCAATGCACCCAACAATAAAATACGTATCATAATCTTATACCGAAATCTACCATTGCTTCTCTCAATTTTTCTTTATTTGCAGATGAAAGAGGTCCCAAAGGCAGTCTGATTTTCCCATTGGTTAACCCCATCATTCCGGAAGCCGTTTTAACAGGAATGGGATTTGTCTCTATAAACATCGCTTTGGATAGATTAAACAATTTATAATGAAGTTCTTTTGCTCTATCCATTTCACCTCTTAGAGCAAAGTGAACCATTTTCGAAATCTCTCTTGGTACGATATTTGCCGTTACGGATATGACTCCCGTACATCCAATCGCCATAAGTGGAAGAGTTAATGTATCGTCACCCGAAATAATATCGAGTTTATCTCCCGTAGTTCTTATTATCTCACTGGCATTATCAACTTTCCCACTGGCCTCTTTCACTCCTACGATGTTTTTAAATGCGGTTAAACGCAAAAGAGTGTCCGCCTTTATGGCAACACCTGTTCTTCCGGGGACATTGTAAACAACGATATCCATGTCGACAGATTCGGCGACTTTTTCAAAATGAAGAAATAATCCCTCCTGATTAGGCTTATTGTAATAGGGGGTAATTACAAGAGCAAAATCTGCTCCTTTATCCCGTGCGATTTTAGTCATTTCTATGGTTTTTTCCGTGTTGTTTGTTCCTGTTCCCACCATTGTTTTAACTCTACCATCTATATGTTTTATTCCCTCCTCAATAATTTTGAGTTTCTCTTCGTGCCCGATTGCAGGACCCTCCCCTGTTGTTCCGAGCAAGAGTATTCCATCGGTACCGCTTTCAATTTGAAAATCTATTAACTTCTTTAATGTGTCATAATCAACATTGTAATTGTCATCAAAAGGCGTTATTATCGCTACCCATGAACCGAATAGTTTCATCTCGCACCTCTACATTTTGAATACGGAATCATCCAATCCCGGATTTATATTTAAATCTTTAAAAACACTTTCTTGAACAAGAGAATCTCCGTGGAAATATTCGAGACGATAAGGTAAACCGTTTGCTCCCAAATACAGTTTCCAGCCGTCAGCTTTCCCGACACTGAGACTCTCAGGTAATGCCACTCTTATTGATACCTTACCACTACCAAGAGTATCTATGGTCATTGGAGAGTTTTTTAATTTCTCCATTTGTTTTTTGAAGAACTGAAATGTCGCTTGATCGGTGCATATCCCTCTAATGTCGGTTGCAAGTTTGCTATGTTTGTTCAGCGTTAGCTTAATACCTTTCAAAAAACCGCCTCTATGCCCCCTTACTTTATCGGTTTTGGGATCATATATGGCTACACCTCCCTTTTCATCTCCGCTTATAACATCAATTCTAACATGCCCTTTATCTTTGTAAAATATCTTCAATTCTCTCTTTTGCACCTTTTTACCTGCATAGGTTTTTACATCATTTATAACAGTATAATCCCTAATGCTATCAACACTACTAAAAAATTTGCTCAATACAGAATCCTTCGAAAGTATCTTATTTTGCTCTGCATTCGTTGTAACGGACATCAATAATACGGCAATTGCCGCTAAAATGATTCTTTTCATTTCTTCCTCCTTTTCTCATATAATAACACCTTTTTAACGACTTGATCCACATTGGTGACAAAGTGGAATTTAGTAACCTCTCTTACCGCTTCGGGGACATCATCAAGATCTTTTTCATTCTCTTTTGGCAGGATAATTTCCTTAATCCCGGCTCTATTCGCCCCCAATACCTTCTCCTTAACACCACCTATCGGCAAAACATCACCTTTCAATGTAATCTCACCTGTCATTGATATATCCGGTCGCGCCGGTGTATCCGATAACAATGATATAATCGAGGTTACTATTGCGACTCCTGCAGAAGGCCCGTCTTTCGGGACAGCTCCTTCAGGGACATGTATATGTATATCATTCTTTTTGTAGAAATTTTTGTCGATACCGTATTTTTCAGCATTTGCTCTAACATAAGACAAAGCTATCTCGCATGATTCTTTCATAATATTACCAAGTTGTCCGGTCAGGATATATCTTCCCGTTCCTGCCATTTTAGTTACTTCAATAAATAGTATTTCGCCACCTACCGGTGTCCATGCCATACCTGTAACTACACCCGGCACCGGTTTCTTCTTCGCAAGTACGGGAGTAAATATAGGTTTTCCAAGATACTTTTCAACCACTTTGTCTGTAATCTTTCTCGGAGCACGTTTTCCCATAGTTATGTCCTTTGCGATCTTCCTGATTATCCCCCCTATTGTTCTTTCCAGTGTCCTGACTCCCGCTTCTCTTGTATACGACTCAACCACCATTCTAATGGAAGAATCGGTAAAATGCAATTTCCTCTTTTCCATTCCATTAACCTTAATTTGTCTCGGAATTAGGTATTTTTTAGCAATATGCATTTTCTCATCAACAGTATAACCCGCCAGACGAATGATTTCCATTCTATCCCTGAGTGGAGCCGGTATCGTTTCTATAACATTTGCCGTTGTTATGAAAAAAACATGAGAAAGATCGAAAGGGATTTCGATAAAATGGTCCACAAAGGTATTATTCTGCTCCGGGTCAAGAACTTCAAGAAGTGCCGAAGTGGGATCTCCCCTGTAATCCATTCCGATTTTGTCAATCTCATCGATCATAAATACGGGATTTCTCGTTTTGACTCGCCTCATCTCCTGTAGTATTCTCCCGGGTAACGCCCCGACATATGTTCTCCTATGACCTCTAATTTCCGCCTCATCTCTTACTCCACCGAGCGCAAGTCGTATAAACTTCCTATTCAAAGCCTTTGCAATACTTCGTCCGAGAGATGTTTTACCAACACCGGGAGGTCCTACAAAACAAAGAATAGTGCCCATGGAGCTATTCTTTAATTTCCTTACTGCGAGAAATTCAAGAATTCTATCTTTTATCTTTTTTAAATCATAATGATCTTCGTCAAGAATTTCCGCTGCTTTCTTAATATCTATATTATCCTTCGTTTCCTCGCTCCATGGAAGTTCCAGAAGCCAATCGATATAATTAACAGTTACATAATAATCCGCTGCTTGTAGAGGAATTTTCTCAAGTTTGTCAATTTCTTTCAAAGCCCTTTCCTTAGCCTCCGTAGGCATTTTTTTCTTTTCTACTTTCTTCCTGAGCTCTTCAATTTCCATTGTTTTCTCATCTTTCTCTCCAAGCTCCTTTTGTATAGCTTTTAACTGCTCTCTAAGATAGTACTCTCGTTGCTCTTTAGATAGCTCGGAAGAGACTTCCGAACGCAACTTTTCGCCCAATTTCAATATATTCAATTCTTTTTGTAGATAGTCCATGAGCAACTTCATTCTGTTTTTAACATTTATCTCCGCTAAAATCTTAATCCTATCTTCGATTTTCAGGTTGATATTCGAAGCGATAAAATCACACAAACGTGACGGATCATCAATGCTTTCCACTATTAATCCTATATCATCCGGAAGATAAGTAGCCATTTTCACAATTTGTATGAATAAAGATGTTATGTTTCTCTTCAGCGCTTCGAATTCTTCCGAATTTTCCACTTCATTTTCAAGGACTTTAATTACACCGGTTATTTTATCATCTTCTATTTTTTCGAGTTTTACCCTTTTTACTCCTTGAAGTAATACTTTCATCGATTCATCGGGCATTCTGACCATCTTAGCTATTGTGACAACGCTACCAATATCATAAATATCTTCGGGGATACGAGCATTTTCCTGTGCGTTTTCCTTAACGGTAAAAACGGCTAACATTTTGTCCCCTTTCAATGCCATATTGATTACATCGATATCTCTTTGCTGGGATACGCTAATCGGTAAAACCAGATAGGGGTAAACAACAAAATTCCTTAGGGCAATTACAGGTAGTTTTTCAGGTATTTTATTTACAATTTCCTTTTCTTCATTCATGATTCCTCCCGATTATTCAATTACTATCTCTTTTCTAATCTCTGTGGCTTTCGGTACAAATATTTTCAACATGCCGTCTTTTATCTCAACCTTGATATTCTCAATATCTACTTGATATGGCACACTGATCTTTCTTTTAAATATACCTTCAGCAATTTCCATTGAATAAAATTCACACTCCTCTTCAGGGACGAAACGCTTTCTAACACCTGTTATGACCAATAATTTGTTTTGCAATTCTATCTTTATGTCTTCCTTATTTACCCCAGCCACTTCCAACACAATGTATGCACCGTTTTTCACAGTTAAAATGTCTATATTAGGAACCCAATCATAATCTTTCCCCGTTAATTCATTCTCATCCGAATTGGGGAAAAATATGAATGAATAATGCTTTAAATATTTCACATGTGCCTCCTTACTTCAATTTGAACAACTTCACCTATTTTTAGATTTTCACTATATTCCCCTTTATAACTGGTTATCTCAAGAAAACCAGAACTGTTAAAAATAGCGGATCTACCCGAACTTTCCGAGTAAGAATTGACAAATTCAATTTTCTCTTCCCCGAATATTATGTTACCTCTTTTTATATCTTCATAGTAGGTATGATCGATATTAGTTATCGCATTCCCGAATTTATCAATATAAATCACTTGACCGATAATTAAATTGTCCTTTACAGTCGGATTTTTCATCCCTTTTCCCCTACATTCACAAGGAGTTATATATTTATCCGTATTTTCTCCGCAAATAATTTTAGATGCAAGAGGTGCAAAAATATCCCTACCGTGAAACGTGTTGGAAACTTCAGAGAATGTCTCCTCTTTAATTTGGAAACACTCACTTTTTATATCGGTTATATAATCGAATATTCCGTTATTTGGACCGATAAAATACTTATTTCCGCTCCTTAAAACAATACTTTTCCTGTCACTCCCCACTCCAGGATCAATGACGGCTATTGTAACCGAAT
Source organism: candidate division TA06 bacterium (assembly GCA_003641665.1). GTDB lineage: Bacteria > Hydrothermota > 32-111 > QNBC01 > QNBC01 > QNBC01. Next base: position 10,713 of record QNBC01000004.1, on the reverse strand, counting down.
GTTCAGGCATAATTCTATTCGCTTGCAAAAGTAAAAATTTTGCTTTGTCTATATCAAATTCATCTATTTCATGTGTAATATCGACAATTTCGACATCACATAAAGAACGTATCATAAGCTTCATTTCCGCTACATACCAGTCTTTATTACCGAAATCCGTAATCAATCCTATGGTCTTAATCTTTCACTCCTTTGATAATAACTTCTCCGTTACCCTTCACTACTCTTCCTATTTCAACAACATCATTTACGGTTGCTATCTTTTCCTTATCATCAGGAGATAAAAATACAACCATTCCGATTCCCATATTCAACGTTCTGTATAGATCTTTATCCGGGATATTCCCCGCGTCTTTTATTAGTTTAAATATGGTAGGGATTTCCCAGTTTAAATTAATTATCACATCGGTATTTTCGGGTAATATACGCTCTATATTATCGTACAAACCTCCTCCGGTAATATGAGCGAATCCATGGGGGGAGCACGATTCGATTATTGACCGTATCTCACTGTAATAGGACTTATGAGGAGTTAAAAGTGTTTCTCCGATACTATTTTTCAACCCTTCAATATGTTGGCTGTAGCTATACTTACCAGAGTCAAAAAGTACTTTTCTTGCAAGAGAAAATCCGTTTGTATGCAAAGATTTTGATTTGATTCCAAAAACAATGTCACCTTCTTGAATTAAACTGCCGTCTAAAATACAACTTTTTTCTACAACCCCTACGATAAATCCTGCTATATCATAATCATTCTCATTATACATACCGGGCATCTCAGCGGTTTCACCACCTATCAGAGCCAATCCGTTGTTTTTACATGCTTCAACCATGCCCTCCACAATTTCTTCTGCAATTTCGGATTTCAACTTCCCAAATGCCATATAATCAAGGAAATATAAAGGTTTTGCCCCTAAAACAGCAATATCGTTTACACAATGGTTAACTATATCCATTCCCAGCCCCTTATGCATATTCATCTCTATGCCGATTTTTATCTTAGTACCGACACCGTCCGAGCTCGAAACAAGAACAGGGTTTTCGTATTCTTTGAAAGAACCGTCATACAGCGCTCCGAAATTTCCAATATTGCTCAATACATTATCATTGAAAGTGGATTTTACTTTACCCTTGATTCTCTTTACAAATTTTAGCCCCTCATCTATATCGACACCTGCATCTTTATATTTCATCGAGCCTCCATTATTAAATTGATTTGGTGAAATATCTTATCCCCTTTATATCATTTGCTTTATTTATTTCAAATGGCATTATATATTTTATAAAGGCATTCCTCCAGAAATTATCACCGGATACTCTCTTGAAAAATGTCCGCGAGATTAAGCCCAAATCCACAATAGTATTATTCTCACTGTTAACAAGAAATACACCATCGTAAATCGTAATCCATCTGAGCATATTAAACAGTAATTCTTCAGAAACATTAGTAACAGTTCCAAACTGATAAAAAGCATAAGAAGAATTGTCATAACGTGATATTCTGTCAATAACATATCCGAGAAGAGAGCCTACATCCTGCATGTCGTTGTATGAAAAAATGTTGATACTTTTAAAATACCCCGAATACAGCAGATTATTGTCTGTTAATGTATTTTTAGCAAAAACATTCAATGACGTATCTTTACATCTTCGTATAAGGGAGGAATAATCTTGCATATTCATCCTGAGCATACCTATCTGTCATCCCGGCAATATAATCACATATCGCTCTTTCAATACCATCCTTTTTAATCCTGCTTTTAAATTGATCCGGTAATTGATTAATATCTTCGAGATAAGCGTTAAAAAGGCTTTTTACAAATCTCTTTGCTCTGTTGGACATTTTAACAACTTTGTAATGTTTGTATAAATTCTTGTATAAAAATTCCTTCAGTTCTTTATGTTTTTCTTCCATTTCACTGCTAAATGAAACAATCCCACCCTGTTTCTTTACATCATCAAATGAACCTATTCTCATCTTTTCTATGTTTTTATCGGTTTGTTCAATAACATCCGTTATCTGCTTACCTATTAAATTTCTTATTAGTTTCTTAAGGAGTAATTCATCACTGTTGTTCCCATATTTGTTTTTCAAATAATCCCAATACTCCTTAAACATATTCACATTTTCATACAACTGTTCAATTGTGATAAAACCACCTTTTAAACCATCATCAAGATCGTGGTTATTGTATGCAATCTCATCGGCAAGATTAACGATTCTTGCCTCCAATGTCGGATTTTCATCATCAGAAAACTCTCCGTCCGATTTTTGAGGATTATCATAACTGGTTTTATGTTTTATAATCCCTTCTCTAACTTCATATGTTAAATTCAAGCCGGGAAAAGTAAAATAGTTGTTCTCGAGATAATCGACTACCCTTAATCCCTGTCTATTATGTTCAAATCCACCTTTATCAACCATAATATTGTGCAACGCCTCTTCTCCCGAATGTCCAAACGGAGTATGTCCGATATCATGAGCAAGGGCAATTGCTTCAGTCAAATCTTCATTTAGTTTCAAGGCTCTTGCCATTGTTCTTGCTATCTGAGCAACTTCAATACTGTGGGTCAGTCTTGTTCTGTAATAATCCGCTTCATGATTTACAAAAACTTGCGTTTTATATTCCAACCTTCTAAATGCCGTTGAATGTATTATCCTATCTCTGTCCCTTTGGTAAACCGTTCTATATTCATTCTCGTTTTCCTCATATTTTCTCCCTTTAGTATTACCACTTTTCATAGCATATGGAGCTAATATCCTTGTCTCCATAGCTTCTCTTTCCTGTCTTGTCAACATCCCAACCTCTCAATTAATGTTTAAAATGCCTTATTCCCGTAAAAACGAGCGCCATACCGTGTTCGTTACATGCATCGATTACATCCCTGTCACGAACAGAGCCTCCCGGCTCTATTACACAAGATACACCGGCTTTATGAGCTATGTCAATGGAATCCCTAAATGGGAAAAATCCATCGGATGCCATTGCCGTTCCGCCGGTATAGGACCCCACGGCATTGGATTTTTTTATGGCTAATTCACATGCATCCACTCTGCTCATTTGCCCCGCTCCTATACCGTATGTTCTTGATTCCGTTGCAAGTACGATTGCATTTGATTTTACATGCTTTGCTACTTTCCACGCAAACTTAAGGGCTCTCCACTCCTTATCATTCGGTTCCCTTTCCGAAACTATTCGCCATGTTTTATCATCCTCCTCGATCGTGTCATTTTCCTGCACTAAAAGCCCACCCGCAATATGCTTATAAATAACAGGATCTACAGATTTTTCCATATCCCTATATTTAATCAATCTAATATTCTTTTTCGTAGCAAGCATCGAAAATGCCTCTTCATCGAAATCGGGGGCAACCAAAACCTCAACGAAATTACTTTTAATTTCGGAAGCAGTCTCCAAATCGACCTTTCTATTTAAAGCAATTATACTTCCGTAGGCAGATATAGGGTCCGCAATATATGCCAATCTATATGCATCTACAATATTATCCGCCATGGCTACACCACAAGGATTGGAATGTTTAATTATTGCGCATGTCGGTTTATCGAATTCGATTACTATATCCTTCGCTGCCTCCAGATCTACAATATTATTGTAGGAGAGTTGTTTCCCATGCAATTTTTCAGCCGTAAAAAATGAGGAAGCATTAGAAAACATATCCCTATATAAAGCCGCTCTTTGATGGGGATTTTCTCCATACCTCAAATCGGCTGTTTTCTTATAAGAATTGCTAAATTGCTCAGCGAAAATATCTTTTCCGAAATATCTTGAAATTAACGAGTCATAACCCATTGTATAACCGAATGCTTTGGTCGCTAATTCCCTCCGTTTAATGATATTGATTATATTTCCCTCCTGATCCATTTCATCTATAATCGATTTATAATCATCGGGATCGATCACAACGATAACATCTTTGAAGTTCTTAGCAGCAGCACGTATAAGGGAAACTCCCCCTATATCGATATACTCAAGTACATCGTCCTCTGGCATATTCATCTCATATGCAGCTTTATAAAAAGGATAAAGATTACATACAACCAAATCGATGGGGAAAATATTATTCTCTTTTAGTTCATTCATGTGTTTTTCATTATTTCTTTTTGCCAAAATGCCGGCAAATACGGACGGGTGCAATGTCTTAACTCTACCATCTATCATTTCGGGAGCATCTATAACTTCGGATAATCTTTTGACATCCACACGGTTGTCAACCAGCATTTTATAAGTCCCGCCGGTACAAATAATATCATAATTATGGGCAATCAAACCCCTTGCAAGGTCTACGATCCCCCTCTTCTCATAAACGGATAATAAGGCTACTTTTTTCATAATAACTCCTATTTCATGCTCCGTACTTTTTTAATTTGCCACTGTACGCGAGCATTAATTGCATAAGATCTTTCGAATAGATCCTACCCAAACTACCATGGTTGCAATTAACCTCCATGAAGTTCATTCTATCTCTGTATCTGAGATATTTCTTTGAATACAACATAATCGGCGTAGGGTGGAAACTATGTCCCTTCATACTACAAGGTGTTGAATGATCACCGGTCACGACAATAACATCAAATCCTAAATCAACTAAATCTTTGAAATATTTATCAAATTCTTCAATTACACTTATCTTCGCTTTGTAATTACCGTCCTCTCCATAACTATCTGTTTTCTTAACATGAAAATAGAAAAAATTGTAGTCATTGTAATTTGCCTTAAGCGCTTCAACTTGCTCCTCGAAATTCGTTAAATTTTGAATTACTTCCATACCTACCAGATGAGAAAGCCCTTTGTACATTGGATAGGTAGCAATGCATATAGGTTTCAATTTGAATAATTCATTCATTGAAGGTAAATCGGGAGGATTCGAAATACCTCTTAGCAATATTGCATTCGCCGGATGATACTCTTTCAATACCTCAATAATCTTATCGGATAATTTTTTACATATATCGGCTGTTTTCTTTGAAGATGCATCTTTCGGAATCGGATCGAGAATTCTTTTCCCTATGGCCTGAGGATCAGTATCAGTGACATTGTCCTTTAACCCTTCGCCTTTTAACAAAACAACACATCTATGCTCCTTACCGGCATAGAATTCTACCGAAATATCCTCAATTTTTTCTATTTTATTATTAAGAATCTTCACAAGTTCTCTGTTTTTCTCCGTACTTATACGCCCTGCTCTCCTGTCTGTTACAATCCTCTTATCATCTATCGTAGCAAAATTCCCCCTTATGGCAATATCAGTTTTGTTTACCTTCAAACCTATGCCGGCAGCTTCAAGTATCCCTCTTCCAATATCGTATTTCAATGGATCATAACCAAAGAGAGATATATGAGCCGGCCCGCTTCCCGGAGTAATACCATAATCCACAGGTATGCCCTCCCCCAATATGGCATACATCGCAATTGAGTCTATATTCGGTTTATCGGCTTCCTCAAGAGGAGTAGGCCTATCCCCCTCTTCTGTCCAACGAATATCGCCAACGCCATCCATAACCACCAATAAAATTTTATTATCATTATCTATACTCAATTTTTTCATTAAGCTTTCTTTGATCATATACCCTCCTAAGTTTTTCGAATATTTCATATGGAACAATATGCTCTCTCATTATCTTATAGTCTTTCTCCCTTCCATGAAAATCAGAGCCTCCTGTTTCCAGAAGGTTATTACTGCGAGCAATCTCAATAAATCTATGTTTTTGCGCCTCCGTATGTTTGGGGTAATATATTTCCAGACCATCAACACCCGAATCTATTACTCCTTCTATATCCTTTTCATTAAGCATCAATCCAGGATGGGCAAGCACAGCTATACCTCCTGCATCATGAATATGTTCTATTGCAACCTTCGGATGGACATCCATTTTGGGCACATAACAAGGACCGTTATTATACAGATATTTCTGAAAAGCTTCATCGTAATTATTTATCCACCCTTTCTCAAGCATTTTCCGAGCAATATGAGGTCTCCCTATATTTAAGTCCATAAAATCACTTCCGAATTCTTTTATATCTATAAATATACCATAGTTTCTAAGTTTTTCAAGTATAGAAATCGTTCTTTGAACCCTATCTTTGCGAATTTTTTCAAAGAGATGGTTTAGATTGCTATCTTCTGTGTCAATACCATATCCAAGTATATGAATTTCTTTTCCCTCCAATATAGTGCTTACTTCAACTCCCGTAATATATTCAATTCCATTTTCATTGGCGAGGGAAAGTCCTTCTCTTTGGCTTTTTAATGTATCATGGTCTGTGATGGAAATTGCTTCTATCTCATAGTAATTAACAAGTTCTATTAAGTCGGCTACGGACAGTTTACCATCGGAGTATACCGTGTGCATATGAAGATCGCATCGTGCCAATTCATGACCCCATTCCGAAATCTTCCAAAACCTGTTTTACTATCTTTTCATCAATTATCTCTTTTTTTGTAAGAAAACCTTCTAACATTGCATTGTCACAAAGAATATTTATTAATCTCGGTTTTCCTTTGGAATATTTATAGATTAATTCAACGGCTTTTTCATCAAAAAGAGGTGTCTCTTTACCTGCAACCTTAAGTCTGTATTTAATGTAACCCATTGTGGATTTAAAATCCATAGGGTTTAATGTGCATTTTACTGCAATTCTCTCATATAACGGCATATCAAGTTTCAAAGAATTTTCCAACTCTTTCAATCCAAAAAGTACAAACGTAAGAAGATGCGTGTTCTCAGGCTCTATATTCAAAATTCCCCGTAATTCTTCCATTATTTCCTTTGATTTCAACATGTTTGCTTCGTCTATCAGTATCACGACATTCTTACCCTCTTCGTTTAATTCCATCAATCGTCTCGATATACCGTTTATTATGTCAACTTTGTTATCGGGCATCTTTTCAAGCCCCAATTGCAACGCTATCTTTTTTACCAACCACTCCGAAGATATCTCACTGTGAATGATAATAAGGAGCGCCGGCTCGTAGTTTTCATTAGACGAAAGATAATTCAATAATTTTCTCGAAATCGTGGTTTTACCTGTTCCTATGTCACCGACAACTATGGCAAGTCCTAATTTATTATCTATGGCATGCATTATTTTAAAGAATGCCTTCTCGTGTTCTGGACTTCTATAATAAAATTGCTCGTCCGGAGAGTTTGAGAATGGTAATAGTTTGAGACGGTAATATTCTTTTATATCCATAATTAAATATAACTAATTTTATTCTTTTTAATTTTGATGGTTGATTCGGATTTAAGATTATCTCCAATATTTTTTATCCTCTTCTCTATACCGGGAAACTCACCACCTAATTTTTTTGCTTTTTTGTAAAAATTAAGTGCTTTTCTGAATTCCCCCATCTGTTCATACAACTGTGCAAGGTTAAATGAGATTCCGGCATACTCTTCGTTGGTTCTCCCCTTTAAAGAAAGAGCCTTTTTGAAAATATTTTCCGCTGTTGAAAATTTTCCCATTTCAATATGACAAATCGCCAGCATATCCAGGGCTTTAAGCTGTTCTTTCTCCCCTTTCATAGCAATTCTAAATTCATTTATTGCCATATCGTACATTCCCATTTCTTTATAAGAGATCCCCAAATCATAATGTGCCGTATAATCTTCTTTACCTATTTGTTGATCGATTACTTCCGAAATTTCGCCCATGTCAATATCTATATTTTCTTCCGTGCTCTCTTCGTTTTCATTAAGTATGGAGCTCAAATCTATCTTTCCCTGATGCTCTTTGTTTATCGGTGTCTCTTCTTCCAATTCCTCGGAAAGCATAGATGACAAATCGACGTATCCTTCTTCCTCTATATCTTTTTTCTCTTTTTTCTTTTCCTTTCCTTTTTGTTTCTCGACCTTGGCTTTCTTTTTGGATCCATCTTTAGTAACAGTGCTTCCTAAAGATAATCTCGCCGCCTTCTCTCTCATCTTTGCAGCTTCCTCTTTTGCATCTTGTTTTTCCAGGTTATTAGCCAATTGTTGATAAATCTTAGCTGCACTATCATTATCCCCCAATTTTATAAATATTTCGGCGAGTTGCTTTAGGGGTTTCAGATTTTCCGGATTTAATTTATATGAATGTTCATATGCTAATTTGCTCTTATCATATTTACCCTCATCATAATAACCATCTGCTGCCTCGATATAGTAATGGTAAGCTTGCTCGGTATCTCCCAGGCTTTCCGAGAGACTTGCAAGATCCATATACTCATCCCAGGCTGATGCCGTTACTGTTTTCTCTTCCCTAATGTATTCATCCCCCAAAACATCCTTAATATCGCTGTCCAAACTCGGATTAATCTCTTCAAAACTTAGATTCTCCGCAGATTCCTCCATCAACTCAGGATTCAATTCGCGTGCTTTTTCCATTCTACCCTTTTTAATCGTCTCCTTAATTTCTTTTTTGCCCTCTTCAACTATTCGGGATTTCTCTTCCTTGGATAATTTGTCAATTCCTTCTTTGGATTCAATATTCTCCTCTATTTTAGCTGCCTTTTCTATCACTTCGGGTTTGGATGTCCCTTTTTTATCAACGGGGGATTCTATTGTTTCAGGTTTCGTTTTCTCTTCTTTAACCCCTTCTACTTTTTCTTTGGGTGTTTTGGATTCAATTTTCCCGGTTTCGGTCTCAACCTCTTGTAATTCCTCCTCATATGCAAACCCGGCTTCCCCTCTTTCAATTACCATTTTTTCTTTTTTATTTTTTGTTTTTTTCTCTTCTTTCGGTATCTTGATCTTCTCTTTTTTATGAGTATCCTTTTTAGTCTTCTGTGACGTTTCTTCTTCAATTTCTTTCCGTATATTTTTAACTACCGATTCTTCCTCGGTTTCATTTATAATATTTTCGACAATCGCTTTTTTTTCTTTCTTTTTTTCATCTATCTTTTCAATAGCACTCGTAAGTAAATCCGCCAAATCACCGGCCTCTTCCTCAACCTTTTCCCCTTCTTCCTTCAAATCGGGAAAGAGCTTTCCATATCTTTCGATAAGATTCTTCAGTTCCTTTTCATCTTGCCGATCTTTAAGAAATCTTTTAAAATCATCTATCTCATTTCTCGCAAGTTTTTCCTCTCCGTTCTCCAGATAGTAATCTATTAATTCATATCTAAATTCATTTCGAGTAGGAATCAATTTAATAAGACTTTTATATACCCCGTATACTTCCTTGTGTAATTTTCTATTCTTCGCATATTTTATATAATTTCTATAGCTCTGAATCGCTTCTCCGATGTTAACTGTTTTTGCATATAGATCCCCCAAAGTCTTATAAATTTCATACTCTTCGGATTTGATACGAAGGACCTTTTTACATAGTGCAATCGCTTGCGGGTAATAATAATCCGTTATATAAAACTCTATTGCCTTTTTAAAGTAAACCACAGCTTTTTCCGGATTATTATCACTTTGATACAATTCCCCTATTTCATTCAAAAATTTAGCATCTTTACCCAAATTAGGCTTTTTTTCAATCACGGCTTCGTATAGTTTTATAGCCTTTTTGTAGTTCTTCTTTAAAGCGAACTCTTTCGCTTTTTGCTTAATTTCCGCAAGAGTTGCCATATATTTCCTTTATTTTATATTTCCGATTCTATGCTGTATAACTTACTTATATCTTTTATCATATTACCGTCGATCGGTAATTTTTTCTGCAGAGCCGCATCGAGAAGTGCATTATCACAGATAATATTTATCAATCTCGGGATCCCATTACTCGCTTCATGAATTATGTTAAGAGCATCATCTGTAAATATGTTCACATCGGCTCCAGCAATCTTTAGTCTGTATTTTATATACTCCTTCGTAGAGGTTAAAGAAAGAGGCTTCAGTTGTAATTTCATGGCAATTCGTTGATAGAAAGATTCGTTCCTTCTAACATAAGGTAAAATTTCCTTCGTACCTATCAAAACAAATGTCATCAACTTCCTATTACCCAATTCATAATTAAGAAAGCCTCTTATCTCCTCGATTATATCATCTCTTTCTTTAAGGTTATTAGCTTCATCGATTATCAATACCACCTTCTTATTGCTTTTGTAATAGCTTATCAATTTGCTTATTATCGCTCCTTTAATCTCTTCATAGTTATCATAATCGTCATCTATGTTTAAAAATTTTGCAACTCTATCCAAAAACCAGCTTAATTTAAAATGATTATTGGTCAGCACTATCAAACCGGCTTTAAAATTGGGATTCTTATTGATAGTTAAAAGCAGTTTCCTCGACACAGTTGTCTTTCCTGTTCCTACATCTCCCACTAACAAGCTCAATCCGCGCATTTTATCAATCGTATATAATATTTTTACGATTGCAAGCTTATGCTCGTAACTCGAAAAGAAAAAGCGAGGATCCGGCACATTGGAGAACGGATCAAGCTTGAGATGAAAAAAATCCTCAAATCCCATACTTTTATATTATGTAATATTTACCATTTTGTCAACTAAATCCCTATCTTTTCGCTTACTTTTTTTTCTATTTTTTCCGCATATTCTTCTATTTTTGTTTTTACAGATATGATTTTCTCCTTCTTCTCTTCTATATAATCTTCGCTAAGTGAGGGGATAAAGTTAATATAGACGTTATATGCGGCACTTTTAAATGCCGTCTGCATGTTCAAAGAAGCTACGCCAACATCACTTATTGCATTGGTGTTTCCGTGAATAGCCAACTTGTACAATATCTCAAAAACAGGAATACTG
>QNBC01000003.1 GCA_003641665.1 candidate division TA06 bacterium | reverse complement strand
TGATAGGAAAAACAAGAATATCATAAAAGGAAAAATCTACTCTTTAATCGGCAGAGAGGTTAAGCGATTTGAGACGAATGGTGACTTCTACATATGGAACGGATGCGATAACGAGGGGAAAGTTGTTCCACAAGGGTCATATATGATAGTAATTGATGGGGAAAGGGAATTTACGAAAAAATTCTTTAAAATGAAGTAGGTGAATAGCTTTATTTGAAAAAGAAAATAATGTATGTTTATTGAAAATGCAAAAAACTGATTTCATAGCATTAATATGGATTACAGATTATTGAAGAATGTGGAGCTGTAGTTGGGGAGGTTTACCTATTTCCGGTAACGAAAGATGTATTGTCTCGGAAATAAATACAAACTCAATAATATGACATATTAAACATAAATGTATGATTGGTTTATAGTATCTCGGTATCTCAATTATTTCCGATTAATATGTTTTGTACCTGCCCGCCGAAACTTTAGTGCAGGCGGGCCTATCTACCCCGAAATTTATTGTTTATATTGACAACAGATAAAAAATATTGTATAAGGGAAGATATGAAAAAAGTTATTCTGTTCTTCGTTATTACGTTTGTGTCTCTAACCTCTATAAATGCATTACCGTGCGACAGTATAATACCCATGAACAATAGAGAGTACACTCCCAAGTTAATCAATTTAATTAACGAAGCCAAGGATAGTATTAATGTTCTTATTTTTACAGCAAGAATATATAAAAAATATTCTAATTCCATAAATGATAAGATTTACGATGCTCTTTTAAAAGCGATGGATAGAGGTGTAAAAGTAACTATGATTTTAGATGTTTCTTCATGGAATATGAGTAACACGAGAAAAAATATTGAATTTGCCAAGTGGATAGAGGAAAAATCGAATAACAAAATAAATATTCTATACGATCCGGGAATGATTACATCCCATAATAAAATAATACTTATCGATAATTATATTTCCATTGTTGGTTCAATGAACTGGAGTTACTATGCCCTTGAATTGAACCGAGAAGCTTCTGTGGCTGTTTTTTCAAAATCGGTTTACAGTGATTTTGAACGATATTTCTCCGAGATTAGAAAGAGATCTCTTAAAGAACCGGAACTATTATGAAACGATTTATATTTTTTACTTTGCTGATTTTATTTTCTTTTCAGTTGTTTGGTTTTCCCGCCAAAAGCGTTACCGTTTTAAATAACAGAGATTATTTACCTTATACAATCAACTTGATTAAAAATGCCGGTAAAACCATTGATGTAGCAATGCTTGAAATTCATCCCTCCCTTAATAGGGAAGGAGATCCCATAACCGAGATACTTGATGCTTTAATTTATTCACATAACAGAGGAGTGAAGGTTAGGGTAATAGTTGATGCTTCAAATTTTGCAAAAAATAGTACGAGACAAAATATGGATGCCGTTGAATATCTTACTGCACATGGTGTAGAAGCATTGTATGATGATTTGGATACAACTACACATGCGAAGATGTTTATCGTGGATTCCACCATTGTCGTTTTGGGGTCCACAAACTGGAGTTACTACGCAATGTCCCAAAATGATGAGTCAAGTGTTGCGATTACGTCACCTGAAGCCGCTCGATACTATGAAGAAAAATTCTTTACTCCCATATTAAAACGTTCCACAAAAGAATTGAGGATTAAATGAAGAGAATATTAGTTTTATTTTTATTTTTACCTCTGTTCGTCTTTGCCGACAGTATTTCCGATATAAGTATCGTATTTACCGGAGACATTCAAGGACACTTGAAGCCGGAATATGCTACTTACATGAATCCTTCCTTTCCTCCTACCATAGGAAATGCGGCATCGTTTATTCCGTTTGTTAATGAGGAGCGAGAGAAAGACAGTAGTTTGATTCTTATCTCAAACGGGAATATATTTACGGACAACCCCTTCTATCCGGTGGAAAAGACAGAGAAAATTAGAAAATTTTTGAAAGATGTAAATTACGATTTTATCAATTTCGGTGTCTATGATATCTCTATGGGGACAGATTTAAAATCAATAGTAGGTGAATTTCCTTATGTTTCGTCAAATGCCATATTTGCCGATTTTCCAATAAAACAGTATGAGATAATTGAAAGAAAAGGAATTAAAATTGGTATTTTTGGCCTGGTTTCGCAGTATTTGAAGTTATTCAATCAGAGTAAATACTGGGATAAAATCGACATTGAAAATGAATTGGAATCTGCAAGAAGAATGGTTTCAATATTGAAAGCTCATAATGTTGATATAATAATTGCTGTTACGGATATAGGGGATCAGAGGGATAAGTACATTGCTGAGAATGTCAACGGAATAGATTTTATTCTCGGTGGATTTAACGGAAGAGGAATCAATAAACCCATTGAGGACAAAAACACACATACGGTGATTTTTAGAACATATGGTAAAATGGGAAGCATTGCACTGTTTCATATTTATTACGATAAAGAGAAGAAAAGTATAGTGGGATATAGTGGAGAAGCCAAAACTCTCTTTGATTACGAATTTCCTATCTCCGATAGCATGTTAAATGCATATAGATTTAGAAAGATTAATGGAAAATGGATATCGGAATAATAGGGCTTGAAAATACAGGTAAAACCACTATATTTAATGCACTTACAGGATTGTCCGTAGAAGTAACTTCTTACTCCCTAAAAGATTCCAAACCCAATACCGCCGTTGTAAAACTAAAAGATCAGAGAATTGATTATTTGAATTCCATATTTCAGCCGGAAAAATTAAAATATGCAACGATGAATATTACCGATATGCCGGCTATATCGGAAGAGGAAAGAGAAAATTGGGGTACGAAAGTTGTTGAGTTTGCAAAGAATATTGATGTAATTCTTGAGATTGTGAGGTATTTCAATCGAGAGGATGTCATTTACAGATTTCCTGAACCGGATCCTTTAAGAGATATATTGACTCTTGATTCAGAGATTATGTTTAGTGATTACTCGATTATTGAAAAGAGATTACAACGACTGGAAAAGAAGAAAGGGAACCTTGTAGGGGATGAAAAAAGGGAGTTTCCTCTTCTCGAAAGATTAAAGCAATCTCTCGAAAATGAAATTCCTTTAAGGACACTATCGCTATCCGAGCAAGATTTACACCTCTTGAAAGGTTACAATCTTTTGTCTTTGAAACCACTTCTTATAGTCATTAACAGAGGGGAGGAAACGATTGATGAAGGGACAAAAAAACAGGTAGAAGATTTGGGGGAAAAACTGAATTTCGGAGTTGTTGATATGTGTGGGGAACTGGAAATGGAAATTAATCAATTGGATGAAGCAGAGAGAGCCGAATACATGGAAGAACTCGGTGTTTCAGAATCTGCAATAGAAATAGTTAAGAAAGCAACTTTTAATCGTCTTGGTTTAATATCGTTTTTTACCGTTGGGAAGGATGAAGTAAAAGCCTGGCCTATAAAAAAAGGTACTACAGCACAGAAAGCTGCCGGGAAGATTCATTCGGATATCGAAAAAGGGTTTATTAAAGCACAAGTCGTACATTTTAACGATTTTAAAAATAATCCCGATTTTGGCGTTTTGAAGGAAAAAGGTCTATTAAAATTAGAAGGAAAGGATTATATCGTAGAAGATGGCGATATAATTGAATTTAGGTTTAATGTATGAGTAAATCGGAAGAGATTCAAGAATTAAAGAGAGAAAAGAAATGGGATGAGCTGATCGATCTGTTTAAAGAGTTAAGTGATAAGGGGAAGAAATCCACTGCAATTATAAGAGCTTACATTGATGCCTGTGAGAATACCAGGAAATTTGATGAAGATTATTTTACTTATCTGAATTATCTTATAAATAAATCTGAAAAACAATCACCATTAGTGAAAAAATTAATGGATTATTACGAGGGGAAAGATGAAATTAAATATAAGAAATATTATTTTAAATATTTGAAATCTTTGGCACATGAAAAGAGTTATGGAAAACTCGAAGAAAATATTCTTGAAGCTCTCGAAAATAAAAAATTGTCCAATGATGAGATATACGAAATTGCAGTGATCATATCAAAGAAAGGGAATAAAGAACTCGCGAGCAGCATTATTAATCTTGTAATTAACGATATTGATATGAAAGATGAGATCTACTATAAATTTCTCAAGTTGCTACTCGATACGGATCCCAACGATAAAAATATTAAAATGTTGTTTATTGATTATTATAAAAACATATATAAAGAACATAAAAATCTTGATAAACTACTTAAAATATCAAAATTGATGATATGCGATAGTTTGAAGAAAGCCGTTAAGGTATTTGAAGATCTCATTTTATTTGACGAAGATGAATATGTTTATCATCAAAATTTTGGAACCGGTAAAATCGAAAAGGTCGATTATATTTTTGATGATGTAAAAATAAGATTTAAGAATAATACGGTAAAGAAATTTAAAAGACAGAAGCTTAATAATATAGTTGTTCATCTTGATAAAAACGATTATAATGTTTACCGTTTCGACAGAATAGATGATTTTAAGAATTTAATAAAAGAATCTCCTGATAAAGCAGTATATGTTATATTGAAAAAGGCGAACAAAAAGCTCTCTCAAAAGGAATTAAAATCGTTTTTTGTCCCTTACTTTATCGATGAAAAAGATTGGTTAAACGAGTGGAAAAGAATTAAAAGAGCATGTGAAAAATCCCCGATTATAACGAAAGATTTGAGTTATAATTATGCGATAAATAAAGGGGGGGGTAAATCTATCGTTGATGAAATATTGAAAATAACTGATTTAAAGAGAAGGCTATTTGAACTTGAAAAGATACAGAATGATCTTGATGAGGAAGAAAAGAAACAGATAGAGAGTTCTTTTAAAACAATACCCAATCTGCGAGCGTTCTTTTTTCTCAAAAAGATTTTCCCGGACAAATATGACCTGGAGAATTTCTTAAGAGAGCAGGTAGCTGCGAAGGAACGTCTTAACGGCTATATGAATGATATCGTACGTGCAAAATATATTTATGAGACGTTTAAAATTGCAGAGAATATTTGGGAAGGATTTGACGATTATATGGAAACATCCGTTTCTCAGTTTTCACCTTTTGTTCAAGAACAATACATAGAATATCTATACAAAAATGATAAAAAGGATTTGGCAGAAAAGATAATCAAAGACACATTGGACGATATTTATCTTCATCCCGATTTATTTCTGATTGTAGTAAAGAATAAGTTGAAAGGTGCCTGGGGAGGAGATGAAGAGATTGGTATTGAAAGGCTATTTGAAAAATTGTTTGAACTGTATGAATATATTTCCATAGAAGCGAATAACGAACAAGATAAAGAGGCAAGACAATTATATCAGCAGTTGATGCAGAAAACGAGAGATTTAATAAGAAGTAATAATTTTGCTTTCTTTAAGAAAGCCGTAAGTAGTATTGGTAATGAAAATAGAGCCAGGATGCTTATTAGACAGATAGATAGAATTGAAAATTTGCCCGTTGAAATGCAGGTTACATTGAAAGGTATGGTAAACGAAGAATTCCCTGATATTGAAAAGGAAAAAGAAATAGAGATAGAGAAAAAAATTGATAAAAAGAAAAGGGAAGAAGGAGCATTAGATACGTTTTTTACATTGAAAAGTACTTATAATGAAAAAGTTAAATTGCGTAAGCATATTCTTGGTGTTGAAATTCCGGAGAATAGTAAGCGTATCAGTGAAGCTGTGGCAATGGGGGATTTAAGTGAAAATGCCGAATACAAAGCGGCAAAGGAAAAACAAAGAATGTTATCACATAAAATAAAAGTTTTGGAAGATGAAATTAACAATGCTATAGTCAAAGAACTCGATGACATTAAAGGCGATTTTGTAACATTCGGAACCGAAGTGAAATTAAAAGACAAAAAGGGTGAAGAATTTGTATATAAAGTGTTGGGACCGTGGGAATCTAACATTGAAAAGAATATTATTTCCTATAATTCTGATATTGGAGAAGCCCTGGAAGGTAAAAAAACCGGAGAGAAAATAAAACTTAGGGATGATGAATATACAATTTTATCCGTTAAGAAGCTTGAAAATTATCAATAAATTTTATATAATATTATTAGTATGAAAGATTATTATGCAATTTTAAAAATCCCTAAGAATGCAACAACCAAAGAAATTAGAAATGCCTATTTAGAGCTTGCTAAGTTGTTTCATCCGGATAAGGCAAATTCGATAACAAAAGAAGGATGGGTATCAACTAATGATAATTTTGCATTAATAACGGAAGCATACCGTGTATTGATTGATCCAGCAAGAAGGAACGAATACGACAAAAAACTGCGAATGGGGATTAAAGATGAAGGGGATGTTTATGTCGAGCAACATTTCACAAAAATTTTCAAGGAAGGTATAAACTCAATAGGGAAAAAAGAATTCAAGAAAGCAGTTGAATATTTCAAGGCATGTATAAAGATGAAACCGAATCACCCTGAGTCGAACAGTTTTTTAGCTCTTGCGATTATGTCATCCGGGGGCAATGTAAACGAAGCATTAAAATATGCAACAAAAGCCCTTGAACAAAAGATAGATAATGCGGACCTGTACGTGAACATAGCAATAATCTATAAATCCATGGGAAATGAAGAAAAATATAAGAGCAATATAAAACAAGCATTACAGTGGAATCCGCACAATAAAAGAGCGCTTATGGAAAAGAAAAAAATAGATGAAGCTTCAAGGGGAGGGATATTTAGCAAGATATTTAAAGGAGGTAAGAAGTAATGATTAATTATGAAGAGAAATTAAATAAGCTTTTAGATAAAATTTCGGGCTCCGTACTGGTAAGCATAGTAGGGACCGACGGAATGGGACTTGCACATGTAAAAAAAGACGATAGTATAGATATAGAGAAAATGGATGCGGATGTTACATCTATAATTTTAAATAGTGATAAAGTCGCTAAAAGCAGAGATAAGGGCAACTTAATGGAGATGTTTTTTACAACGGGTTATAGCACATACATTATTATTCCCATAAACGAGCTCTATTTTGTTTACCTTATTGTAGAGGGAGAGAACCAGAATCTGGGGCTGGCTCGTTACGAATTGCACAAAACCGTAGTGGAAATTGAGGAATCGCTTAAATAGCAGAACAATTTTAAGTGTAAAAGTATTTTTCATTTTTGTTTTAGGTATTATTTTATCCGACAAATTGGATTTTGGTTGGATTATTTTAATATCGCTATTCGCTCTGTGGTTTATTCTTTTTAAATTCACATATCACCGTTTTTCTCAATTTGTTATTATAATCATAATTTTTGCACTTGGTGTTATTTTACCAAAAAAGGCTAAAGTCTCGGGTATTGAGCAAGAGGATGTATATATTCAAGGGAAAGTTTTGCGTGATGGTACATTTAACATTGATAAGAACAAAGCATACATAAGTGTGTTTTATCCGGATTATTTAAGAGGGAAAAAGATACGGTTAATAAATTACAATCGTTACTATAAACTGTTTCCCGGGGATGAAATTTCCTTTAAGGGATTTATATCCAAATTCAATGATCAAATCGAGCAATACTATGAAAATAACGGGATATACGGTAAAATTACAATAAAAAGAGACAGTTATGTTAAGATATTAAAATGCGGAAATTCTCAACCGTTAAATGGATTATTGATGTTTACTGATATTTTTAGAAAAGATGTTTTTGAATCATTACCGGATGAATACAATAGCCTCTTAATGTCATTCCTTTTTGGGGAAAGGGAAAGATTATCAAAAAGCATACGAGATATGTTTAAAAGTAGCGGTATTAACCATTTACTCGCATTGAGCGGCTTGCACATGGCAGTTATAATGGGAATAATGTTTCTTTTAGCGAGATTGTTTCGCTTAAATATGAAATTTGCGACACTGTTTGTTCTAATGGCAATTGGCTTTTATCTTATATTCGTAAATTTCAGAGTTTCAGCATTCAGAGCATCTGTGATGTTAAGTATGATTATGATTTCCTATCTTGTAAAACGTTATATATCCTCCTATAATTTATTGTTTGCCGTGGGATTTATTATTTTGCTTCTATCCCCACGCCAAATTTATACACCGGGATTTTTACTTAGTTTTTCGGCTACTCTTGCGATTTTAATTTCCAATGATTTGATTAATGTTCCTTTAAAAAACAGTATTCAAAAAAATGTACTGTATCCATTTGTGATTAGCGTTTTAATCTCCCTTTTTACACTACCTATTTTGACCTATTTTTTTCACGAAGTTTCAATAATAACCCCAATTACCAATATAATTTTCATACCTTTAACATCATTCATAATAACTCTTGGTATTTTGGCAATTATATTCCACATATT
The DNA here is from genome assembly GCA_003641665.1 of candidate division TA06 bacterium. Taxonomy (GTDB): domain Bacteria; phylum Hydrothermota; class 32-111; order QNBC01; family QNBC01; genus QNBC01. The sequence goes on along the minus strand of QNBC01000003.1, from coordinate 27,108 downwards.
TTTCCCTATTTTATCAAAATATATAATAGCGGTGATATATTTTACCGAGAAGATCTATTTTTACCTACTTTCATATTTCAATAGGTTTCATATCAGTATCGCTTTGGATAGAAAAATGAGTTTAACTTTATTAGTTATTCCGATTTTAATAGTTTTGTTTATGATATACAGACAAAGGAGTAAGAAAGAGGATGTTTTGTCCGGCATTTGAGGAGATTTAATATTTTGTCACATTAAAGAGAAGAAAAAGTAAAAGTAGCATGTGAATTGTATGGGATTGTTACGGCAGTTTGACAATTCGAATATTACTAATATAGAATTTCTCCGCGGGATTTAGCGAGGTAAGCGGCGCCGAGGATTCCGGCATTTTCCAGTAATTCGGATTTTTTTATTGTAATGTTTGCATAATCTGAGGAGTAGCAATATTCTTTTATACCTCTCATAACAGCATTTTTGATATAGGGGAAAAATCGTGACAGTCCTCCGGCGAGGATGATTGTATTTATATCGATTACGAGTAATATGGCGCCTATTGCTTTTCCAAGTAGAAATGATACATTCGAGAGAGCTTTTAAAATATCTTTATCCCCGTTTTGAGCCATTTTCAATATCTCCTCCATAGGATGCTCTTTACCTTTTACTTCTCTAACAAGATTTATAATTCCGGAAATAGAAAAATAGTTTTCAACACACCCTCTTCTTTTCCCGCATGAGCAAAGAGTTCCGTTCTCAATCACATTAATATGGCCGAATTCTGCTGCAAATCCGTTGTCACCTATCAGCAACCTGTTTTTATAATACAGACCTCCACCGATTCCCGTTCCAAGTGTCAGGCATAGCGCCGAACTTATCCCTTTGCCCGCTCCATATATCATTTCACCGATTGTAACAACATTTGCATCGTTTGTTATGTACACATTAGTGCTTATTATCCTTTCAATCTTCTCTTTTATAGATTTTTCATTTAAAAAGCCAAGGGAAGGCGAAGCGTATTTCATTATCATATTTTTATGGTCGATTATACCAGGTATACCAACCCCCAAAGCTGTAAATTCATAATTGGCTTTTAACTCCTCGAACAATTGGAAGAATTCGTTTATATTCGTCGGGCTCTTGATTAGTTTTCTTGCTACGATCTTATCATGAGAAACGACACCGAGTTTTGTGAATGTCCCGCCTATGTCTATACCTGCATAAACATTATTTGGCATTAAAATTCAATACCTCTTTTTCATTGCCTGTATTTGAATTTATAAAACTCACTCTTACATTACGATTTTTGATAATTATCTTGTTAAATGACTGTGCTTGATCGCCTCTCGTTCTGTTTGTTGTAGCCGTCCCTGCTGTGATAAAATAAGTATTTTCGAGTTTCCAAATGTACGGTACATGTTTATGCCCGCTTATAACCATATGTATGTTGAGTTCTTTTATGAGTTCCAGGACGTCCCCGGCATCAACCGGTATATGGCGTTCCCTTCCCGTTCTCGGGATGGGGATAAGATGGTGGTGCAATGAAAGTATTTTAATCTTGTCATCATTATCTTCAAAGAATTTACGAATCATCGGGTAGTTCTCTCTTCCAATGTGCCCGTCATCGAGATCGGGTTCGCTTGAATCAAGTCCAAGAATGGCGATATTTCCCGTTATGATGAATGTATTTCTCTTACCAATTACATTCTCGAATGTTATATAACCGGCATTTCTCGAATCGTGATTACCTGGAATGATGAGTTTTTCCTTACTCTTTATGGTTTTAAGATATTTTTTTACAGCTTGAAATTCGAAATAATGCCCTTCACTTGTAAGATCTCCTGTCACGAGGAGAATGTCACAATCATCGTTATTTATGATATTCGCTACGGAAGCACCCAATTTGTCGAGATAGTAAGAACTACCCAAATGCAGATCCGAAATGTGATAAATAATCATCCGAACCTCCCTGTATGATTAATTTATAAAGCATTTTTTATCACATGTCAAAGCAAATATTTTAATTTTGGTATATAATAGATCAGTCTGCACAGAAGTTTCGACGAACAGGTATGGTAATAATTAACAGGTAAAATTGATATACTGAAACAAGTCCAGCATAACTTTCCTTTTGAAATCATTTCAGAGTTTTATAATCAAAATAAAATGTAATAACCATCTTAAAATAGATGGTAAATAGATTTAAACCGACATGTCCTCTTATAGCTAATTCAAATATTGGTAGTATGGTTTATTGCTCTACTATTTCAACTCGCCTGTTTTTTGCTCTTCCTTTTTCGGTTGAATTGGAAGTTATCGGAGATAGATTTGCCACTCCATAAGCCTGTAATTGATTTTTATCAACACCATATTTATTGATTAACTCATTCATTACAGCTTTTGCCCTGTTTTCGGATAATGTCATATTATCTTGAAAATTGCCCATATTGTCCGTGTGCCCTACAATGAAGAACTTTTTGTTTTTGTGATTGTTTAAATATCCAGCAATATTTTTTAAAGCAGGAATAGACTTTTCCGTAATAGTAGCCTTACCTGTTTCAAAGAAAATACCATCTAACGCCAAATGTCCTTTTTTGTCTATCTTTTCGGTTAACTGTTTTGCAGTAACTAATCCTAAATCGGGATTTTTAACTTTTATTATATCTTGATTTATCATTGTAAAATCATCTTTCTCAATAATGTAAATCATAGCATAGTAGGATGTGTCATTTTCCTCAAATTTTGCAGCAATATAGGCATAATCACTGCCACGAAAATTGTATTTACCTCCGAATTTATCCCCCAGGTCCAAGCCTTCTCCAAACATAGTGTATTGCCACTCATAACTTGAATTTCCAAGTTCATTACTGCCATTACCACTAAAGAGTATTTCCCAACCGGACTTTTTTAATGCTGACAAATAATTCATATAAACAAAAGATGCGTTGTTGTTTTTATCTGTTACATATTGAATTCTATTTACTTCCCCTTCTAATTTTAACTTTTTCTTCCAGGCATTTTGCCCTTCAACTTTTATGATTTTTGAAACGGGTAAAATATAGGTATCCCATTTAACGGTATTATAGTAGACAATAACGGAATTATCAAATCTCGAAATTAGAGGGTTGTCTTTTGCCCCTTTAATATCTTCTGTTTCCAATGCAAATAGATTTGTTGAAAACATTAATGCAATTACCAGAATCAATGTTATTTTTTTCATAATAAAGTCTCCTTTTTGAAAAAACACTATTTTTAGTACTTTTGCTACGCTGAATTGATTATAATCTTTCATTATAGAATACTATAACAAAAGAAAATGGATGTCAAATGATGGACTGATGTTACAATGCTAAAATGTTACATATAAATTACAAAGCGAAATGTCACATATGAAGGATTGAAAATAATGCAAAAAGGGGTAATCTTAAAAAAAGGAGATTACTCATAATGAAAAGGAGGAAATAAAAGTCAAGCATTTTTATTCAATAGATAGGTATGAATATTATTAATGTTTTAAGATAAAAGTCATAATGTTGAAGAAAGATATGGCAAATAGTAACATAATAAAACGAGTTTTTAATAATAAAGTCAATTCCCGCTATGGTAAAAACATCTGCAATTTATTATGAAAAACTCGCATATAGCGGATGATTAATCTTGTCCAATTCTTTTTACACTTGCAAAAATGCTTATAAAATGATAATATCGGATACAAATATCGAATATCAAACTATTTTTAGGAGGTATAGATGTCAGGTCACAATAAGTGGAGTTCCATCAAGTACAAAAAAGCTAAGGCAGATGCACAAAGAGGCAAGGTGTTTACAAAACTGATTCGCGAACTTACAATGGCTGCAAAAGAAGGTGGAGGAGATCCGGAAGCGAATGCAAGACTGAGAAATGCGATACAGGCTGCCAAAGCGGCAAATATGCCCAGTGATAATATAGAAAGAGCAATAAAGAAGGGAACAGGTGAATTACCGGGCGTTACATACGAAGAGGTGACCTACGAAGGGTATGGTCCTCATGGCGTTGCAATACTTGTGGAAACCGTAACAGATAATAAAAATAGAACAGCAGCCGAAGTCAGACATGTTTTTGACAAGTACAACGGAAATCTCGGTTCATTGGGATCGGTTAACTGGATGTTTGATTCCAAAGGTATCATAACGATTACCAAAGATGAGAACACGGATGAAGACACATTAATGGAAGTCGCTCTTGAAGCCGGTGCAGATGATATGGTAACGGAGGATGGCACGATTACGATTTATACAACGCCTCATGCATTGTTTGATGTGAAGAATGCCCTCGATGAAAAGGGAATAAAATACGATACGGCGGAAGTGACAAAGATCCCTCAAACAACTGTGAAATTGAATGAGAAACAGGCGGAATCGGTATTAAAACTGATGAATGCCCTGGATGATCTCGATGATGTACAAAATACATACACAAATTTTGACATCCCGGATGAGATCATGGAAAAAATATTAAATAAACAGTGAAAGCGATTGGAATAGATCCGGGATTTAGAAATACGGGTTATGCCATCATTGAATACAAGCAATACGGTTTCAAATTGGTAGAATACGGTTTGGTTAAAACGAACGTAAAGGAGGATGTTGCCGTAAGGTTGATGACGATATTCTCCGGTATAGATGCTATTATAAAGGATAAAAAACCTGATTTATTTGCAATTGAAACGGTGTTTTCGGGCAAGAGTTATCAATCATCCTTGAAACTCGGTCAAGCACGAGCAGCAGCGATTATTGCCGCGTCTGTAAACGGGTTGAAGGTAAAAGAGTTTGCCCCGAGAGAGGTGAAAAAGATTGTTACGGGAAAAGGCAATGCCTCCAAATCAGCTGTAAAATACATGGTGGAGAAGTTATTGAATATAGAAATTCCACAAAAGGAGAATGATATTTCCGATGCATGTGCTATTGCAATCGGATGTTTGATGGATTATGATAGAGAGAATATCAGGAATTCTTACAGATAAAGACCCCCTTTCCTGTCTGATTGATGTAAACGGTATTGGTTACAGAATTAACATACCTGTTTCCGTTTCATCCATATTGCCAGAAATTAATTCCCATGTGAGCCTGTATACTGTTATGATTATTCGACAGGAAAAAATCGAATTATTCGGATTCGGTACAAATGAAGAGAGAAATATGTTTCTTGATTTGATTTCGATAAGCGGTATAGGACCGCGAACCGCCCTATCCATATTAAGCGGATTTTCACCGAAAGAGATCTATGATAATGTTACCAAAGGGGATATTTCGAGTTTTATAAGAATAAAGGGAATTGGGAAAAAAACGGGGGAGAGGTTGTTTGTGGAATTGAAGAATAAGTTGAATGTGGATGTTACGATACCTGATAGGGTAAACGAGTCGAAATTCAACGATGCAGCTCGGGCTTTGATGCAACTCGGATATAAGAGAAACGACGCTGAAAAGAAGGTCGGAAAGATTTTAAAGAGAGATTCCAATCTTACGATTGAGGAAATAATCAAATTGGCATTACAGGAAAAGTAGTATGATAGAAAGAATATTTACACCTTCTAGGTCCAAAGATGATGTCGAATTTGATAATGCTCTCAGGCCTAAGAGTTTCAATGAATTTATCGGACAGGAAGATTTGAAGTCGAATCTTTCCGTCTTTATCCAATCGGCGAAAATACGTGACGAATCCCTGGATCATATTTTACTATTCGGACCTCCCGGATTGGGGAAGACAACGCTTGCATACATAATCGCCCATGAACTTGATGTTGATATTAAGATTACAAGTGGTCCCATTCTCGATAAACCCGCCGATCTTGCCGGGATTTTAACGAATTTGAAAAAAGGGGATATTCTTTTTATAGACGAAATTCATAGGATGAATCGCACGGTGGAAGAATATCTCTACCCCGCCATGGAAAATTTTTTACTCGATATAATGATAGATAATGGTCCGGGTGAAAAATCAGTGAGAATACCGCTTAAACCGTTTACTCTCATAGGAGCTACAACAAGAACGGGGCTTTTATCTTCTCCTATGCGATCCCGATTCGGTTTCACTTCGCGTCTCAATTTCTACGGTGAGGATGATATTCTGGAAATCATAAAGCGATCTGCTAAAATATTGAAAGCCAAATATAAAGAAGACGGGCTTTTGGAAATTGCAAGGCGCTCCAGAGGGACACCAAGAATCGCAAATAGACTGTTAAAAAGAGTCAGGGATTACGCTATTGTGAAAGGGGAAGGTGTTATTGATAAAGCCATAGCAACCCATGCTCTCGAGAAATTAAAAATAGATGAAGAGGGGTTAGATGATGTGGATAGAGAAATTTTACTTACTATTATAAGGAAATACAATGGTGGTCCTGTGGGGTTAAAGACCATAGCCGCATCCATCGGAGAAGAGCAGGATACCATAGAGGATGTTTACGAACCATACCTTCTGATGAAAGGATTTATAAAGAGGACGCCAAGGGGTAGGGAAGTTACGGAACTTGCGTTCAAACATCTGGATATTGCGTATAACGGCTTTAATAAACAGGAGGAAATGTTTTGATAGGATTGGGAAAAATAATGCTCTTGCTGGGGATATTCTTTTTAATTGTCGGTTTGATTTTAACATTTTTGCCAAAGTTTCATATGCCGGGTGATATTATAATCAAGAAGAATGATTTTACAATAATAATCCCCATAGTAAGTTCCATAATTATTTCCATAATTTTGACTATTATTGCAAATTTTATACTAAAATAGATGAGAACTTCTGATTTTGATTATCCGTTTGACGAGTCTCTCATAGCCAAATATCCGCTTAAAGAGAGAGATTTATCCAAGCTTATGGTGGTGCATACGAAAAATAAAACCATTGAACATAGAATTTTTAGGGATGTAATCGAGTATTTCAGAGAGGGGGATGTTCTCGTTTTTAATGTGACGAAAGTTATTCCCGCTCGGCTTATGTCAAGGAGAGAGAAAACGGGGGGAAAGGTGGAAATCCTCATAAGTAAATTCATCGATGAATTTACCGTAGAAGCAATGGTAAGCCCCGGTAAAAAGGCAAAAATCGGAGATATATTGTGTATAGGCTCGTCTAAAATAAAAATTTCGGATAGAAACGATGAGGGTTTGAGAATTTTGAAAACAAACGGAGAAGAGAACTTTTACAGGATTGTAGAGAAATACGGAACCCCTCCCATTCCTCCGTATCTTAAAAGGGAAAGCGAGGAACTGGATAAGGAACGATACCAATCCGTTTTTGCTAGGATAGACGGTTCGTGTGCAGCCCCTACGGCAAGTTTGCATTTCACGTCTAATTTGATAGAGAAAATCAAGAAGAAAGGAGTAATCATAACGGAAGTACTATTGCATGTGGGAATCGGAACGTTCAGACCTGTGAAAACGGACAATCCGGAAGAGCATAAGATGCATACGGAATATTACCGATTATCAGAAGAGACAGCAGCTATCATAAACAGAGCAAAGAAAGAGGGGAGGAGGATATTTGCCGTGGGAACGACTACGGTCAGAGTTTTGGAAACATGTGCCACAGAATCGGGTACACTTCAGCCCGGAGAAGGTGAGACGGATATTTTCATCTATCCACCATATAAATTTAAAATTATCGACAATTTAATCACTAACTTTCATTTTCCCCGTTCCACATTGATTATGCTTGTTTGTGCATTAGGTGGAAAGGACACTATTTTGAATGCATATAAAATTGCAGTTGAGAAACGCTACCGATTTTACAGTTACGGAGACGCTATGCTTATTCTCAATAAGTGAAAAGCGGGAATTAAGGAAGTAATTCATGTCTAATTTTAGAGTTTTGAAGAGAGATAAAAAAACAGGGGCTCGTTTGGGTGAGCTTGAGGTTAATGGTGTTAAAATCAAGACGCCTGCATTTATGCCCGTAGGGACACAAGGAACGGTCAAAACGCAGAGTGCCGAGAACCTGCTTCAGGCAGGTGTAGATATAATTGTTTCCAACACTTATCATCTGTTTTTAAGGCCGGGAATGGATATTATAAGTAACGCAGGTGGTTTGCATAAATTTATGAATTGGAATAAATTGATTCTTACCGACAGTGGTGGTTTTCAGGTTTTCTCCCTTTCCGATCTCAGGAATATTGATGAGGAAGGGGTTGTTTTTAGGGCACATACCGATGGTAGTTATCATAAATTTACTCCGGAAAAGGTGATGGAGATTGAAAACACAATAGGTTCAGATATTGCCATGATGTTTGACGAATGCATACCGTATCCTTCATCGTATGGTTATGCGGAAAATTCTACGAAACGAACATTGAGATGGGCGAAAAGAGCCAAGAAACACTTCCGTTCACTTGAAAACCCTTATGGCAGAGAGCAACTGCTTTTCGGAATTGTCCAGGGCGGAATATATGAAGATTTAAGAAAACTATCTGCTGAGGAGACGGTCAAGATCGGTTTCGACGGATATGCAATCGGAGGAGTTGCCGTGGGAGAGCCTAAATCTGTAATAAGAGATGTGGTTTCCTATGTGCCTGAGCTTTTACCGGAAGATAACATTCGATATCTGATGGGAGTTGGACACCTCGACGATATTTTATTTTCCGTAGCAAGAGGTGTAGACCTCTTCGACTGTGTGTTACCGACAAGGTTGGCAAGAAACGGAACAGTAATAACGCACAAAGGTAAATTAACGGTAAAAAACGGGAAATATAAATTTGATTTACGCCCCCTTGATGAGCAATGTGATTGTTTTGTATGTAAAAACTATACGAGATCCTATATAAGGCATCTCTTTAATGCCAGTGAAATTCTTGCGGCAAATCTGGCAACGTATCACAACATTCATTTTTACATGACTGTAATGAACGAGGTTAGACGGGCTATCGAGGAGAATCGTTATGAAGAATTTGCAAAAGAATTTCTAAAAAATTTTGAAGGAGATAAAATTGAATAGACTATACGATATAATAAGGAAATTGAGAAAAGAGTGTCCCTGGGATAGCAAACAAACGGAAGAATCATTGATACCATATATAATCGAAGAATCATATGAACTCATCGATGCCATTGAAAGAGGGAGTGTTGAAGAGAAAAAAGATGAACTTGGTGATTTTTTACTTCAGTTTCTACTTCAGGTTGCAATAAACGAAGAGAAAGGTAATTTTACTATGGATGATGTATTAAGGCATCTTGAAGAAAAGTTGATTAGGCGTCATCCTCATATATTCGGAGATGTAAAAGCGGAAACTGAAGAAGAGGTAATGAAGAATTGGGACGAAATTAAAAAGAAAGAGAAAAAACATGCATATTTAATGGATTCTGTAAACAGGAATTTGCCTGCATTAATGTATGCCAAAAAGGTTCAGAAAATTGCTAATAAAGTCGGATTCGATTGGGATACAATAGAAGGGGTTTACGATAAGATGCATGAAGAAATAAACGAACTCAAAGATGCGAAAACAAGAGAAGAAAAAGAGGAAGAATTGGGAGATATATTATTTGTTGCATCCCATCTTGGAAACTTTATTGATATCGATGCAGAGACGGCTTTGAAAAAATCAAATGACAAATTTATAAAGCGTTTCAACCTAATGGAAGATATGTTGAGGGAGCAGGGGAAAAACTTTGAGGATGCATCAATAGACGAACTTGAAGAATTGTGGCAAAAGGCGAAAGAAATACTTAAAGAGAAGAAAAAGTCGTAGATATTTATTAAAATAAAAAAAAGAGTGACAATGTGGAAGCCGTTCTTATTTATGTAGTGATTTGAGCTCAGTTCTTTCCCAAATCTTACTCGCTTTTTCACCTCCTTTATTTCCATTACTGGTTGATATGTCTATACCTGTCTGCCGGAACCTTAATGCAGGCGGACCTATCTACCCTAAATTCTTATTCGTCAATTGACAAATAGAGATATTTAAAATATTATTATATAAAGTATATTCCACAGGGAGGTTTAGATATTAAAGACAATTTGGATATTTACAACGATTCGAATAGTGTAAAGGAATTATTTTTTCTGATTACAAATATGATATCCGAAGTTCTTGATGCAAAGGATAAATATACGGAAGGGCATTCCGAACGTGTAAGGTTATTTTCTGTAGAAATCGGTAGAGAATTAAATTTGTCGGAGAAAGAGCTTGCAATCCTATCTTTGGCTGCAAAATTACATGATATTGGTAAGTTAAAAATCGATGAGAGAATTCTTAAGAAAGAGGGGGGATTGACAGTAGAAGAGCGAAATGAGATTGAAAGACATACAATTTATTCTCAAGAACTGTTAGGAAGACATCCCGTCTTATCCCCTGTTTTGGAAGCTATAAGATCTCATCATGAAAGACTATCTGGAGATGGGTATCCGGACCACCTTAAAGGTGATATGATTCCCCTATTGTCACGCATTATAGCTGTTGCCGATGTTTTTGATGCAATGACTTCTAAGAGAGTTTACAGGAAACGAGCATACACAGATGAGGAGACATTGAAGTATTTAAAAAAGCAAGCCGGAAGAAAATTTGACGCAGATATTGTAGGGATTTTTTTGGATTTATACAATCATGGAATTATCGATTACTGCCGTGGAATTTACAGGAGTAAAATTGATTTATATGAATCACTTGATTTATTTAGGAGATCTTTAGACAAATACAATCGTCCGGATATTGATAGAGTGTATCTTATGATGGGTGTGACGTTGAATAAAGTTTGGAAACCGATGGAAGCAATCTATTTCTTAAATCAAGGATTGGAAGTTAACGGGGAGTACAAATATAGGATTAGAAATGAAATTGCTATGTCGAATTATTATATGGGAAATATTGATGAACTATATAAAAATTTCCTCTATTTCAATGAAAATAATGCTCACATTCCCATTGCGGAAAAGGTAAGAGCATACAATGGTATTTTGATATATTATTGGAAAAAAAGAGAACTCGATAGAGCTTTGATATACGGGGAAGAGCTTGAGAAAATGTATAGAGAATTCGAGCAAGAGGATTATTCCTCAAAGGACGATATTTTTATTTATATTGAGAGAAAGAGAAAAGATTTTGATGATATGATATATATCAAATCGAAAAGTTACAATATTATGGCGGAAATAATGTTTGATTTAAATAAATTGTCGGATTCCATAAAATATTATAATTATTCATTGAGTATTAAGGCAATTACGGGAGATTCTTTGGGAAGGGCAATGAGCCTTCGGGGAATAGCAAGGGTTTATTATGAAATGAGAAATTACCGTAAGGCCGAAGCGGTTTCAGTAAACTGTTTAATAGCGAATCATGAAAATAAAGATAAATATGGGATTTATCTTACGAGTTTGCTTTTATCTGATATTTATAGGGAAATGAAAAATTATGATAAAGCATTGTTCTTCCTGATTAAAGCGAAAGAATTAAGAGAAAGTGCCAAGAAAAAGGATGATTATTACAAATATTACATTTCAGAATGGTTATATCAAATTGAGAATGGTAGGGGAGAGCATGTTATAGACGATATCAATAATAAATTGGCGGAAAAGGGTTATAGCGATAAAATTAGAGGTATGATTTATTACTGTATGGGAAAGGCAAAGGAGCGAAAAAGTAAAACAGAAGCTATTTCGGCATACAAGCGGGCACTAAAAATATTCACAACACTGAATATTATACCTCTTATAGAGAAGGTTAAAGAAAGAGCCGCCATACTTGGGAAGCAGGTTTAATATTTAATTGCATATGAGAATTATATAATAGATGTTTTGCCGTTGATTGTAAATATAAGGATTCCCAACATTCCCGTATTTCTTCTCCGCTTTCACAAAAAATAGGAAGTGTTATTGCTTTTTAAAATGGTAATTACAGTTTCTTTGTATATCATTATGTTATCATTATAGTTTGACATGTAAATAATAATATGATAACATTGCTATGCTAAATATGGAGGTTATTTATGAGAATAGTAGTACTTGCAAAGCAAGTGCCGGATACTAAAAATGTACCTGAAAACGCCATGAAAGAGGACGGCACTCTTAACAGGCAGGCTCTTCCGGCAATTTTCAATCCTGAGGATTTGAACGCCCTGGAAATGGCGCTGGAACTAAAAGATAGATATGGAGCTTATATCACTGTAATATCCATGGGACCACCCAATGCAAAAGAGGTATTGAAGGATTCCTTATACAGAGGTGCAGATAAGACGGTGCTTATAAGTGATAGAAAACTCGCAGGTTCCGATACGCTTGCAACATCCGTGGCCCTTGCAGGTGCTATTAAACATGTGGAGCCGAATTTTGATCTTATTATTTGTGGTAGACAGGCGATTGACGGAGATACAGCCCAGGTGGGACCTCAGGTGGCTGAAAAACTAAATGTTCCACAGATTACGTATACCCTTTCCATAGAAGAAGTTGATAGCAAAGAAGTGATTTGCGATAGGGAGATAGAAAACGGTGTTGAAAAGGTAAAAGCCACATTACCGGTTCTATTAACTGTTACAAAAGAAGCCAATATACCGAGACCGGAAAATGTAAAGATGATGATGAAATATAAAAAGGCTGACATTGCACCGGAAAGCAAGATAAAGATAGATATGTTATCCCTTGATGATATAGGGGTAGATGCAAAATATGTCGGGCTTAATGGTTCTCCCACAAAAGTGAAGAACATAGAATCCGTGGTAATTGCTAAAAAGGAAACTAAGGATTATAGCCCGGACGAAAACGGTATAAAAGAACTGTTTAATGATTTAATGGAAAATCACCTTGTGGGGTAATTTATGAAAAGTGTTTTGGTTTATATTGAAACGGATAATGATAAAATAAGAAGTGTATCTCTGGAGTTGCTCTCCAAAGGGAACGAACTGAAGGAAAAGCTCAATACGGAATTGCATGCGGCTATTATTGGGAAAGATAATGACAGGTTTTTCAAAGAATTATTTGCATTCGGTGCTGATAAGGTATTTTCCGTTAAGGGAGATAAATATTCTCCGTATAGAACGATACCCCACACACGGGGTATGCTCGAAATCATAAAAAAATCAGATCCTCAAATCATTCTTTACGGAGCGACTAATATTGGGAGGGATCTTGCACCGAGAATAGCATCCACACTAAGGTGCGGTCTTACTGCGGATTGCACGGATTTGCAAATCGGTGATTTTGAATATATGAAAAAGAAATGGGAAAATCTTCTCTACCAAATCAGACCGGCATGGGGAGGAAATATAATTGCTACAATTGTAAATCCCGAAATGCATCCTCAGATGGCTACAGTGAGAGAGGGAGTAATGCACTTAATCGAACCTGATTATTCAAGGAAAGGTGAAGTAGTAGAGTTAACTCTTGATGAATCACCCGAAGATGAAAAAGTGAAGATATTAGATCGCATATTGAAGGAAAAAACAGTTGATTTGAAAGGTGCCGATATCATTGTAGCAGGCGGTGCAGGGGTAGGTTCCAAGGGAAATTTTCAAAAATTATTTGATTTCGCCAAACTGATAAAAGCCGAAGTCGGTGCAACAAGAGCAGCCGTAGATGCAGGTTATATCGGGAAAGATCATCAGATAGGACAAACCGGGACTGTTGTAAAGCCGAAGGTTTATTTTGCTTTTGGAATTAGCGGAGCTGTTCAACACAGGGTAGGGATGGAGCAATCGGGGACCATTATAGCGGTGAATACCGATCCGGAGGCTCCCATATTTGACATTGCCCATGTGAGAATAGTAGGTGACTTGAATGAAGTATTGCCAATGATGATAAAAATGTATAAAGAATTGGGGAAATAGGAGAGCGGTATGGCAAACTATTATGATGATAATAAGGATATAGAGTTTTATCTTAACAATTATGATTTAAGTGAACTGGTAAGTTTGTATGAAAATAATTACGAAGAAGTAAAAAAGTACGATTTTGCTCCTGAAAATTATAATGATGCAATGGAAAATTATAAACTCAGCCTGAATATCCTCGGGAAAATTGCAGGTGATATTATAGCGGAAAATGCAGATTCCGTTGATGAAGAAGGGGCAAAATTCGAAAATGGAGAAGTTACATACGCAAAAGGAACCCGGATTAACCTCGATATGTTGAAAAAAGCGGGACTTAACGGTGTAACATTGCCAAGAGAGTATTTTGGTCTTAATTTTCCTACGCTTATTTATGTTATGATGATAGAAATTGTTTCTCGAGCTGATGGAAGTTTGATGAATCTTTTCGGGTTGCAGGATATAGGCGAAACGATAAATGATTTTGGTTCGGAAGAGCAGAAGAAGAAGTACTGTTCGGCTTTCGCTAAGGGAGAAGCAACAGGAGCAATGATATTGACCGAACCTGATGCAGGGAGTGATTTGCAGTCTGTAAGGACAAAGGCCGTTTGGGATGAAAAGGAGAGTTGTTTTAGATTATACGGAGTAAAACGTTTCATAACGAATGGCAATGCCGATATTTCACTTGTGCTTGCCCGTAGTGAAGAGGGTACAACGGATGCAAGAGGGCTCTCAATGTTTGTTATCGAAAGAGATGAGACGGTGCAAATTAGGAGAATTGAGGATAAACTTGGAATTCACGGCTCTCCTACTTGTGAAATAGAGTTTCATGGGACAAAAGCCGAACTTGTTGGTAAAAGAGGTTACGGTTTGATCAAGTATGTCATGACTCTGATGAACGGAGCGAGAATCGGAGTCTCCGCACAGGCTCTCGGGATTGCCGAGGAAGCTTATAGAGAGGCATATGCCTATGCAGAGGAAAGAGAACAATTCGGTAAAAGCATTATAAACTTCCCCATGGTTAGAAGAATGCTCGACGATATGAAGATGGAATTGGATGCAATGAGAGCATTACTCTATAATACGACAATTGCTGTAGATTATAAGAAGATATATGAGAAGAAATATGAAGCCACAGGTGACAAATCCATTAGGAAACTCTATCAATACTACAATAAGTTAGCAGGATTTCTTACCCCGCTATCCAAATTTTATTTAACGGAAGTTGGTAACAAGATATGCTATGATGCTCTGCAGATACATGGTGGTACAGGGTATATGAGAGATTTTAAAATACAACGTTTGTACAGAGATATACGAATTACAAATATTTACGAAGGAACAACGCAATTGCAGGTTGTTGCCGCTATAGGCTTCATTACTTCCGGATTGTATTTCAAATTCATGGAAGAGGCTATCGAAAAAACAGAACTTGGTTTGGTTGAGCATATTAATAAAACGAAAGACTTGTTAAATGAGTTGAAAGCACTTGTAGAGCTTCTTAAAAAAGAGGAGAACCATACTAAGAAAGAGTACTATGAAAGCGATTTGGTGGAGATTGCAGCTATCATAACAATTGCCATATTTATGCTTCAAAATGCGAAATATAGCGAAGAGAAAGTGCAAATCGCCGAACGTTACATCCATGAGAGATTCCCGAAGGCAAAGTATCTAATAGATAGAATAAAATCGTAAAAATAAAATTATTCCGCTATGCATAAAAGAACTGAAATGTTAGCTGAGGAGAAGATTTGGAGTCTTCTCCTCAAGCTTTCCGTTCCCGCAATGATCGGGATGATTGTAAATGCTTTCTATAATGTTGTGGATACGATTTTTGTGGGGAGAGGGGTTGGTGTCCGTGGTATAGCGGCTATTTCCATCGCATTTCCCATTCAGATGATTGTTATGGCAATATCACTTTCCGTGGGAATCGGTAGTGCCTCTATAATTTCGAGAAAGTGGGGAGCAAAAGATATTGACGGTGCAGAATCCACCCTGGGTAATGCTCTTTCTCTTACGGTACTACTTGGAATCATAATAGGTGTTCCGTCTATTGTTTTTGCCCCTCAGATATTGAAAGTTTTTGGTGCTTCGGAGAATATCATCGGTTACTCAATTGTATATTTGAGAATCATTCTTTCCGGTATATTTTTTACTCTATTCACAATGGTGACAAACAATATAATCAGGGCTGAAGGTAATGCCAACATGGCGATGATAACAATGCTTACTTCGGCAATTGTAAATATTATTCTTGATCCGATTTTTATTTTCGGCCTCCATATGGGGGTTGCAGGTGCTGCAATTGCAACGGTGATTGCGAAATTTATAACTACTGTTGTTCAGTTTTACTATTTTAGGAGCAAGTACAGTATAATTAAATTCCGGATAAATAAATTACGGTTAAAATGGCATTTAATTAAGGAAATATTTACCATAGGTTCTTCTGCTTTTGCAAGGCAGGTTGTGGGAAGTTTAATGATAATCGTGTTAAACAAACTACTTTCCGTTTACGGGGGCGATATGGGGATTGCTGTTTATGGAGTGATTCAGAGACTTCTGATGCTTGCATACATGCCTATGTTCGGTATTGCTCAGGGATTGCAGCCGATTGTGGGCTTTAATTACGGAGCTGGATTATATGATAGAGTGAAAGAGGGGATAAAGGATTCTATCGTAGCGGCAAGTCTGATTTCCACATCGAGTTTTATTATACTCTGTCTTTTCCCCGGATTTTTCATATCGCTGTTTAGTAAAAATCCTGATTTAATTAAAATGGGAAGTAGTGCATTGAGGATAATAACTGCAGCTTTTCCGCTTATCGGTTTTCAAATAGTTGCATCATCCATGTATCAGTCCCTCGGTAAATCGGTACCGGCTTTTTTTCTTGCCATACTCAGGCAATTATTGCTATTTATCCCTGCTGTTTACCTATTATCGGCTATATTCAAATTAAACGGCATCTGGATAACATTCCCGATAACAGATTCCATATCCGCAATCGTTACCGCTATCATGCTTTTCTATTCCATTAAACGGTTGCAATTTATGAAAAAATATAAACCTTAATCCTATTTTATAATAACTATTTTTTTAACTCCGTCTTCGTGCAATGATTTGATATGTGCAAAATAGACGCCGTTACCGAAATCCGATAATTTAAAAGTCTTACTTTTTGAGAAAAATATTTTCTTAAACCGTAATTTCCCTGAAATATCATATAGAGAAACAGATTTTTTGCCCTCGTAGGGAGAATTTACACTGAGATGCAGATTCCGATATTTTATTAAACTTATTGGAGGAGTATCATGGGATTCGGTTGAAATCCCCGACGGATTATACGTGGAATTTATATCACCGGGGGTTCCGTTATCGGCAGATGCTGCCCAACCACTTCCCTGATTATGACTTGCATAATTCATAGGATCTACGAGTTCAAGCGAAGGACCGCCTCCGTCAGGCGTTGTTGGCCAGGGGGAAGCATCATCGTAGTTTACGGAGTCCACAAGCGTTGAATTGCCTGTTTTTAATATCACCTGATCTCCACTATTGCCTAGTGCAAGGGACATATTGCCGAGAAGATAGTCATCCCCGTCACCGAGTGCTTTTGTTTGATAAAATCCTCTTATGGAATCCGTATCTCTGCATACAACCACAAAGTAGTTTGCCGCGACTTGTAGTGAAGGAAATGTAAAAGTCGCTTCTCCGTCGGATAGAGTCCATCCTGTCATATCAACCGTACTTCCTTCAAGATTCCAGAGTTCCAAATATTCGCAGTGATCATCAGTTCCCTGTGAAGAGCTTGGATTGTACATGATCTCGTTGATGAAAACATCAGGGACGTTCTTCGGTTGAACGACATAGGAGAGAGTATCGGAAATTGCAATCGAATCATCGCTGTCTTTGAATTTATAATAATAAAAAATTGTATCACCGGTACTTTGTTTAGGAATTGAATAGTAATAAGTTTGTTGCGACATACTATCATGGTTGACGGCTGTAAACACCCCGTTGTCATTAATTTTATAAAACATCGTATCTGCTGCAATTGTAGCATTATCGTCCGTGGAAACGGATATGAATGTAACAACATCGTCATCGGAAGTTACATTATCAGGTGTTTTTTCTTCATCGTATAAAAATGGAGGTTGATGAGGTCCGGTGGAATGAATGTCGAGGTATGTACTATCAACAAAGGCAACGCCGGAATCTGCTGTATCTTTGTATAATCTTATAAAAACGCCTATACTGCATGCCCCGTTAGGCGTAACAAAAGTGTCTGCAATTTGTTGAAATGATGTGTTATCAGAACTGTATGGGAGAAAAACAGTGGAGTCCCCTCCTCCGTGTTTATAAGTCCTGAGAAAGCCACCTATTCTTGTTGAGTCGTTATCGAGAACATACATAGAGAAAACAAATGTATCTCCGGAAGAAATTCCCGATTTTACAAATTGTTTTATACCGTCGTTACCGGCTCTTATTCTGTCCAATTTAATGCTGTAGTTACCGGCAAATACGTTTGTGCTCTCTTTTGCGGAGCAAACATAGTAATTGTTCTCAATTAACCAATTATTCGGAATGGAATCGTCAGCCGCCCATGTCTCAAAACCGGGATTTTGTATAAGATTTGCTGAAAATAGCATAAAGGGAAACAATAGAATGAACAAAAACATTTTCATTTTCTCCTCCTTATTTTTATTGATTATTTAATTTTATAATTAATTACTGACAATGTCAATATAATGTAACAAGTGGACTTATCTACCCTCTTTATACTATTATTTCTTGACATTACAATATAAGTTTGTTATTGTTAAAAAAGAGTTTATATGAATATTTTGGAATTTTATAGAAATTTAAGTAATCGTAAATATGAGGGAATTAATTTTGTTTTATATAAAGACAATATTAACAGGAATAAAATAGAGAATATACTAAAAAAAGTCTATTTGAAGGGGTGTTCCGTTGAATTCAACTTTTTTATATTTGACCTTGAGGAGCAGTATGATATTTCTTTATTTTCCTCAGCACTTCAATCGTACTCCTTCGGATGTAATGAAAATTTAATTATCGTCTATTCGTTTGAAAGTCTTAATGCAAATAACCGAGAAGAACTGATTTCTTATGTTAAAAAGGCAAAAAACTGTAATATATTCATTTTCTCAAAAGAAAAGTATAAGATATTCAACTCTTTTAATAAAATTGAAATAGCTTCGGTGAGTAAACGACCTTCGGATATAAAAACTATTGTAAAGTCCATGAGTAGCAGAAGAGGGATTGAACTAAACATGAAAAACATCGATACGATTGTTCAGTTATACGGTAACGATATCGAAAAAATCGATAGCGTTCTGGAACAGGTTGAATTGCTTGGAGAGGCAGCTGCAAAAGAGCCGGATCTTTTTACCAGAATTATAGGAGAAGGTTCACAGATTTCATTTTATAAAATGAGTAAATCGTTTCTTGACAAAGATATAAATGGTGTCAGAGAGAATATAGATAATCTTTTAAATTGGGGTGTACATCCTGTTATCTTTTTATCCATGTTTAAAAAAATGATTCTTAAAATTGTTGCTGTATATGAAGGAGAACGTCTAAGAGGGGATTATCTCGAAGAGAAATATGAAAGAATAGCGAGAGAAATGAATAAGAAAAGAATTGAAAAACTGTTTGATTTGTTTTATAATATGGAATATAAACTAAGAGTGATAGGAATCGACAGAGATGTAATTGATTTTTATACACTTGAAATATTAAAAGCCATTTAGGAGGGCATATATGGATGAGTTTTTAAAACTTCAAAAGGCTTGCGAAAAGTATAAGAATGATATTGATGATATAAAGAGAAAATTAACAAAAATCGAAAAGAAAAAGAATGATGTGGATCCTGATGTTTTTGATAAAATTTTCAATGAATATGAAGGGAAACTTAAAGAAATAGAAAAGAAATATAAAGAAGATTTATCAAATCTTGAAAATCTCAAAAAAGAACTTAACGAAAAGATGTTAAATAATGAGGAAGAGAGTAAAAAATTAAAAAAGGAAATCGATGAAATAGAACTCAGATACTTAGCCGAGGAATTCGGAGAAGATGAATATAAAAAACGAATGGGGGATAAGAAAGAAAAATATCAATCACTTCTGCAAGAAATCGAAACAATAAAAGCGACCTTGGGTGGTGAAAACGTAGTTCCGGAGGTTGTCGGAGTAGAAGAAGAGAATAAAAAAGTGATGGAAGAAGCCACTCATGAACCGGCGAAAGAAGAGAGTCGGAAAGAACAACCGGAAGTTATTGAACATAAGGAGGAGGAACAACCTATTGTTACCGATAAGGTGACCGAACCGGAAAAATCCGAAGAAGAAAAGGTTGAAGAAACGCCTGAGAAGAAAGAAGAAGATATGATTGAAGAATTACAGGCAAATCTCGATGAAACCCTCGAAGACATATTCGGGACGAATCTTGAAGAGACTACGGAAGAAGTAACATCCGCTTCCGATGAAACAGCTGAAACCAAAAAAGAAGAAAAATCAAAAGTAAATGCGGAGAAGGAAGAAGAACAACAAGGAGAATCAGTAGAGAACGAATCATTTGAAAGTTTCTTTAATGAAAATGAAGTGGGAGAACTTATAGATGAATTAAAGGGCGTTGCTGAGGAAAACCCAAAGAAAGAAAAAGAGCAGAAAGAGAATGCCCCGGAAAAGGATGAGAAAATCGAAACAACGGAAGAAAAGGGGGATAGCTTTATAGAACATGATACGGTTATTACGGTTAATCCGGAAGAAAACCCCGAGGACAAATATATAGTTTGTCCCAAATGCGGACATAAAAACAAGCCCGATAGTTGGTTCTGTGAAAAATGTGGTGCTGACCTGATGCAGTAATCTTGAAATAATGAAAAGAACAAAAAATTTACTTTTTACAAATAAATACCATGCCATAAGCTATGTTTTAAATAATTTGAAGAATAATTATGGTAAGGTTGTGTTGCCCTCAATAATAGGTAAAAGAGAAAATAATATATTTTCAAATTTTTTTACGGAACTATACTATTATGATTTTGTGGATTATTCCCCCGATTATGAAAATATAAATGAGTTAATCGATAAAAATTCACTGCTTGTTTTACGAGATATTTATCCATGTGGAGCTAAAAATATAGCAAATATTTTCGATCGTTGCGGATTGACGATAAAAGAAAACATTTACATCTTTGATAATGATAGTTATCACTTGAAAAATGTTATAAATATGGACAATTTGAACCTGTTTTACAGGTCTCCTCTCGGGGTTTGTGTGGAACCGAACGGCAATATAGAAACCGGAAATTATGAAAAACTCCGAAAGACAAAAGAACCTTTTTCATTCCGATTCAGTAGTAATTTTTATCGTTTTATACGAAATAATAAAGGAGCCCTCAATCTGATAGACGAACATATAGAGAACATAAAGAATTCCGATTTCCCACGATTGGGAGCATTTTTGGAAAGCAGAATAAACGGAGTTTATACGAAATCGTTGAATGATAATTTTAAAAAAATCTGTAGTGAAATAAATAAAAATGTTGAGAATCGGCATTTTAAAATACTTTATTGTGAGAAATTTGTATATTTTGCGTTAGTCATTTTGGTTAGAGATAAAAAAGACTTATTCTCTTACCTAATGGATAACGAGATTAAGCCGTTAAACTACTTTGAAAATGATTTACCAATGAACGAAAAAAGTGCGGAATTTAATGATTCGTTAATCTTTATCGGATTGGCACATTTTTTATACAACGATAAAGAAATTAAAAGACTAATCGATGTTTTGAACAGGTGGTAGAATACGAAAAAAGCCATTATTTTTATTTCGGGAAGAGGCTCAAATTTGTTGGCAATAGCAAAATCCGTTGAGGAAGGCTATATTAGAAATCTCGATATAGTCAAAGTAATTAGTGATAATCCTGAAGCGGAAGGACTTTTTAAGATAAGGGAAAAGGGAATAGATTCCATTTATGTTTACCCCGGGGAAAAAATATCAAGATTTGATGATGAGGGGGTGAAAAGATATATGGAAGTTATCAATAAATATGATGCGGATTACATTTTTCTCGCTGGATTTATGCGGATATTGGATAAACGAATAATAGATTCGGTGGATTATGTTTTAAACATACATCCCAGTCTTTTGCCCTCATTCAAAGGATTACACGCACAGCGTCAAGCAATAGAGTACGGAGTGAAAGTTTCGGGGTGTACCGTTCATTTCGTTGATACAGATGTGGATACTGGGCCTATCATACTTCAGAGAACTGTTCCGGTATTTGCCGATGATACCGAAGAAACACTATCCGAAAGGATCCTGAAAGAAGAGCATAAAGCATATCCTGATGCCATAAAATTACTTGTTGAAAACAGGCTTGAAATTAACGGAAGAATCGTGAAGATTAAGGAATGAAATATCTTAAAAACAGTTATATTTTGACTGCAATTTCTGCGGCAATACTTGCTATTTGTTTTTTCCCCATTAATGTTATCCTTAAAACTCTTGTGCCTTATTTTATTTTTATTCCCATATTTTATATTTTAAATAAGACGGATTCTCGCAGAGATTTTTTTCTTGTCGGTTTTACATTCGGTTTGATTTTATTTACAATTCTATTATACTGGATGTTCCTTCTAAATATAGAAGGGGTAAATATTGCGATTATCCGGTTTGGAGTGTTTCTGCTTATTCTGTTTATTGCCATTCAATACGGAATAGGTTTTGTAATATTCGGTCTTATAAAAAGGAAATATGGAAAAGTTTGGCCATTTTTATTGATTTTTCCGCTTACAGAATTTTGGCGAGGACTTGGACCTTCATTCGGCTTTCAATGGGGTATAATTCCTCTGACGCAATCACAATTCCCATTTTTTATACAATATGCCGATTTAATCGGTGTTTACGGTGTTACATTTGTTATTTTATTTGTCAATTACCTGATCTACAAATTTTTAGAAACAAGAAAATATGGCTATGTTTATTCGTTGGCAGTTGTAATAGTAACTATAACTTTGTATGGATTTTTAAGCACTGATTTTCATAAAGGAGAGAACACGATAAGTGTAGGTATTATTCAACCGAACATTTCACCGTATATCAAGCATCGTTCCGATTATATCACAGAGCGATTTAATCGTCTTGAGGGAATGACAAAGGAAATAGCAGATTCAGATTTGAATTTGGTTGTATGGCCCGAAACGGCAAGTCCTGTCTATTTGAATTACAGAACCGATATAATGAAACGACTTTTCAAATTTATAGATTCCATAAAGGTACCCATTTTAACGGGGACCCCTATTGTTGATTTTGCAAGGAAAGGACCGGTGAGGTATTACAACGGGGCGATGTTACTCTATCCCGGTGATTCATCGGAAATATACAGAAAAATGTTACCTGTCCCATTCGTAGAGCGTATGCCTTATGCAGACAAATTCCAATTTTTGAGAAAAATAGATCTTGGTGAAGGAGATTATTCGGTGGGCCCGGAATATACCGTATTTAAAGAAAGGGAAACTAAATTTTCCGTTATTATCTGTTTTGAATCCATGTTTGAAAATTTATCGAGAGAATTCGTTAAAAGAGACGCCCAATTCCTGATAAATATAACAGAGGACGCCTGGTTTGGTAAAACATTTTTTTCTTACATGCATACATCGTTTTTACCCATAAGGGCAATAGAAAACAGAAGAACGATAGTTAGATGCGCTAATACGGGAATTTCCGGTAAGATTGACCAATGGGGCAATATGGAGCATGAGACTAAAATATTTACAAAGGCAACATTATGTGCTAAAATCGATATACTTAACGAGAAAACATTTTATAATAAATACGGGTTCTATTTTCCTGAATTCTTGTTATTAATTTTACTGATATACCTGTTTTACCCTGTTTTTAGGAGGTTATATGAAAGTCGGAAACACTAATATCGAGATTATGAAAGGGGATATAATGAGTCTCGAAGTGGATGCAATTGTAAATCCTGCCAATAAGTATCTTCAGCATGGTGGCGGATTGGCGGGGCAAATAGTAAGACGAGGTGGTTATACGATTCAAAAAGAGAGTGATAAGTTATCTCCCATAAATGTAGGGGAAGCTGTTTTAACGGGAGCGGGGAGATTGCCTGCAAAATACATCATTCACGCCGTAGGCCCCACAATGGGAGAGGGAGACGAAGACGAAAAATTCAAAGAGGCGATAAGAAATATTTTAAGAATAGCAGATGAGAAAGGGTTGAAATCCATAGCCATACCTGCAATAAGCACCGGAATTTTTCGTTATCCTGTTAAAAGGTGTGCCGAAAACATATTTAAAGTGATAATTCCTTTTTGTAAGAATGCAAACACCTCTCTTGAAAGAATTATCTTATGCCTTTATGAAGATTCGAAGTATGATGTTTTCAAAGAAGAGTATGATAAATTTAGAAAAATGTATAATATGTTTAATGGGAAGTGATTATGGAAAGGCCTAGTTGGGATGAGTACTTCATGCAAATTACGGAATTGGTGAAAGAGAGGAGCACTTGTTTAAGACGGAAAGTAGGTGCGGTTATAGTCAAAAACAAGAGAATTTTGACAACAGGATATAATGGTCCACCTGAAGGTTTCAAGCATTGTGATGATTTGGGGGGGTGCATAAGGGATAGATTACATATTCCTTCCGGACAAAGACAGGAGTTATCAAGAGCCGTTCATGCGGAACAAAATGCCATAGTTCAAGCGGCTAAAATGGGGATAAGTATCGATGGTGGAACAATATACGTCACGAACCATCCATGTGTGATTTGCACGAAGATGCTTATAAATGCGGGTATAAAGCGTATTATATATAAAGAAGGATATCCGGACGAACTTTCGAAAGAGATGTTAAAAGAGGGGAATATAGAGGTTATTCAATTTTCCGATTTGGTAAAAAAGGATGAAGATTAAGGGTAAAATATTCGGAGCGGGAACAGGCTTGATTTTCGGTGGATTGCCGGGAGCTTTAATAGGCGGAATGGTTGGCCACCTGTTCGACTTATTTCATACGGATAGTGGAAATGAGAAATTGGAATCGCTAAAAGAGATGGTATATTGGGCGGCAAGAGCATCGAGTTTGGATGATAAATTTATGTTTAGCAAGAGGGAATATGTGAGGAATAATATTGTAAATGGAATCCCCGAAGATCAGCAATTATCACTTTTAAGATTGTTTGACAAATATTTGAACAATGAAAATATGAAAATAGTATCACTTTCATCGAGCAAATTTAAAAATGATCGATACGACAACTTTCGAATAATATATAATCTTATGTCCATAGGGGGGATAAATGGTGTCAAGAGGGAATATCTAGCAAAAATTGCAAAAAGGTTCGGTTTGTCGAAGGATGAATTTCATTTAATAGACAAGGAATTCAGAGAAAGAGAGAACATCATGAACAATGATATTAAAAATGCAATTGGCACTTTACGTCTTCCGATTATTTTTCAACGAAAGGATTTACTAAGTCAGTATAAAATATTGAAAAGTGATTTCAAAGATAGATCGGAAGGATTGGATAAGGCATTTGTTAAACTGGAAAATTATTTAAAGGAGGCATAAATGAGAACAATTAAATTCGGACTGTTTATCTCAATGATCGTGCTATTTGTTGCGGGTTGTTCCATTTTCCATTCCCCATCATGGAATCAGGTGGAAATAGGGACAACGCATACCATTGAAAGAATACAGTTCACATCAGATGGAAGAGGATATCTTGTAACTAATGGCGGTGAAATATTCGCATATGAAAACGATGGATGGAACGAAATTGCAAACCCGGACACGTTAAATCTTCCTCTTTATGATATGGATGTCTTTGGAAATATAGTTTATATCTGCGGGGGAGATGATAGCAATTCTGTCGTAATAAAAATTGATACATCAGGGAATGCAAGCGTTATAATGAGGGATACACTGGGTGGATTAACGGGAATTGATGGGCTGGACACAAACAGTATCTGGGTTTGTGGTAATGATGTTATTTACTACTTTAACGGTTCGTACTGGGCTCCTAAGTATTTGGCAAATTCATGGGATCCTCATCCGTTTAAGGTCGGGGCGTTGTCCGGTGAAACCGCATTTTTTGTTGCTTCAAAAGATTCGGGATCGGTTCTTTTAAAGTACAGTAATGGCACTTGGAACACAGTTACTCTCGGGAACGGGGATAAATTAAACGATATATTTTTCTTAAATAGATCTACGGGATATATAGTAGGTAACGAAAATAAAATTTATTACTATAACGGAAGTGTTTTTATTGAGGATACCAGTATGGAAAATCTGGATATTTCGTTGTATGCCGTTTATAAAAGTGATATTAACAGCGGTTATATTGTAGGAGGACTCGGTTCGGGATTAAATTCAACAATATATCGTTTTAATCAGGGGAAATGGGAAAAGGAAGAGGGGATAAAAAATGCAATTTTAAGAACAGTCTATTATAGCGATGAAAATGATGTTTGGATAGGAGGAGATCTGGGAAAATTGTTTCATAAACACTAAGATGGTTAAGATTAAATTAAAACTACTGGAAAGAGGGATAGAAGTACCTCAATATAAAACGGAACATTCATCGGGAATGGATATCTCTTCGTCAAAAGATATTGTTATAAAAAAGGGAGAATTTGTCGCTGTACCAACGGGAATTGCAGTAGAGATTCCTCCCGGATTTGAACTTCAGGTTAGACCGAGAAGTGGTCTTGCGTTTAAACATGGTATTGGCATTCTGAATGCTCCGGGAACAATCGACGCTGACTATAGAGGAGAGATAAAAGTAATACTCTTTAATTTCTCATCGGAAGACTATTATGTAAAAAAAGGGGATAGAATAGCTCAATTAGTTATTTCAAAGGTCTATAAAGCAGAGATTGAAGAAGCGGAAGATTTAAGCGATACGGGTAGAGGCGAAGGTGGTTTCGGTCATACGGGCTATTAAATAAATTTTGTTTTTTGTGCATCCGGCTAACACTGATTTTGAAAAGGGAGAATTATGAGTTTAAAAGGAAAAAGTGGTAGGGTAATCGGATAAGATTGCTTCGACACTGTTTCCGATGGCGGTAAGCTGATTAAATCTATCAAAAGTATATATTTTTCCTTTTCGTTTAACTATTGTATTACTCTGATTTATTGGTTTTTAGTAATTGGTTAATATTACATGCGTATCTATCGGAAAACAAAAAATAGTACTTGAAAATATGTATGGAGGAGTGGTATAATAGGTAAAATTATAATAATCAACAAGGGTGGTTTTATGAAAAAAAGTTTATTTCATTTTAAAAATCATTTTATTTATAATTTAAATTGGGGGTGTTTATGAAACGAACTGTTTTC
>QNBC01000002.1 GCA_003641665.1 candidate division TA06 bacterium | reverse complement strand
CCGAAAAATCTCTTCGGTTTGTGAAGTGCATTGGAGTCAATTCCTCCTGAAAGAGTTTTTCCGCTGTGAGGAATAACAACATTATGAGCTCTTGCAAGTCTTGTGATACTATCAAGAAGAATTACAACATCTCTTTTGGCTTCAACAAGTCGTTTTGCCTTTTCGATAACAAGTCTTGCAACTGCAACGTGTCTCTCCGGAGGTTCATCAAAAGTAGAACTTACAACTTCAGCCTGTACGGAACGTTCCATATCTGTAACTTCTTCGGGACGTTCATCGATAAGTAGCACAATGACGATTATTTCAGGATGATTTTTTGTTATGCTATTTGCGATTTTTTGAAGAATAACGGTTTTCCCTGCCCGTGGGGGAGAAGTTATCAGAGCTCTTTGACCTTTGCCAATGGGGGTTAAAAGGTCAATTATTCTTGTGGTCACATCTTCTCTCGTAGTTTCAAGTTTTATCCGCTCCGTGGGGTAGAGAGGTGTAAGGTTATCAAACATTATTCTATCATGGATTTTTTCCGGTGAATTGTAGTTTATCTCATCGATTTTCAACATGGCATAATACTTTTCATTGTCCTTTGGGGGGCGTATTTGCCCGTAAATAATATCACCGGTTTTAAGTCCAAATTTTTTGATTTGAGATGATGAAACATAGATATCGTCATTGCTGGGATAATAACTGTAAATCGATGATCTTAAAAAACCGTATCCATCTTGGATAACATCCAGTACACCACCACCGTAAAACGGTTCGCCGGTTTCCTTTTCAGCTTCCAAAATCTTAAGAATAAGATCCTGGCGAGATAATTCGCTGTAATCGGCTATTTTGAGTGATTTTGCAATTTCGTATAACTCTTTAATGGGTTTTGCTTTGAGTTCAATTAAATTCATAAAATATAAAAAATGGTTTAAGGTTAATGAACAGAGTAAATCTACTACAAAATTTGAATAATGTCAAGTAAAATTTCTAATTTTTAAAACAAAATTGGAAACGTATAAAATATAGTCTATAATCACCGCTATGGGAGAACGGTATAGTTATTCACTTCAGTGATTTTGCACATCTGAAACCTAACCATGTACTCGAATAGCGGGGATTAAAACCTCTTCTGTTGCTTATCCTCACAAAAACAGGATTTGGTGACTCCCAGTTGCCACCACGTACGGTTTTACCATAAATCGTTTTACCGTCTTTTTCAAAACAGCCATAGTGCTTGTAAAAGGATTTGTTCTCCTTTGAATTGTCATATGGGAATCTGTCGTTTGAACACCATTCGCTTACATTTCCGCACATATCAAAAAGCCCAAAACCGTTTGGGGGGTAACTCCCTACCGGAGTGGTCCCCATTTTCCTTAGTTTTAATATTTTTCTAATGCCGTCAATAATCGATTCTCCTTTATACCTGTAATT
Organism: candidate division TA06 bacterium; assembly: GCA_003641665.1. GTDB lineage: Bacteria > Hydrothermota > 32-111 > QNBC01 > QNBC01 > QNBC01. The sequence goes on along the minus strand of QNBC01000002.1, from coordinate 34,661 downwards.
TGCTTTGCTGGAATCGGGTTTATTCCCCCAGGAAAACCATTTATAATATTTACCACCCTTTGCCGCATACTCCCATTCTTCTTCCGTTGGTAAACGTTTTCCTGCCCATTTTGCAAAGGCATTTGCATCATTCCATGTTACATTTACAACTGGTTGATTCATTCTTTCCCGTGTTGCATATTTTTGCCAGTTACCTTCCGCTCTGTAACCGGTTTTTTTTACGAATTCCGCAAATATTTTATTTGTGACCTCATATTTGTCAATATAAAAAGAATCTACTCTAACAGTATGTCTCGGAATTTCATCTCCAAACCAACAATATGCGTGTGTGCTATCCATATGCGGTACATGTTTCCCCATAATGATGATATCATTAATATCTTCTTTATCAATCCCCATTTGGTATGTCCCCCCGGGGATTAGAACCATACCTTCCATGGAATCGATATTATTATTAGTTCTTCCGCTTGCAAAAATAAAAAAGCAAAAGCCAATAATAAAAAATAAGGCAAAAACAATATTTTTCATTTTTCTCCTCCTTATAAATAGAACTTATATAATGCATATAATACAATTTAAATATTATGTCAAGTTTGAATGTAAATTCAAATAATTTTGTTAGTCAGGAGAAGGGGGGGTATAATAATACCCCCTCTAAAAATTTACTTTTTCTTTATGGAAAGTGCGCCGTTCTTAACGTCGATTTTAATTATATCGCTATCCCCGATTTTACCAGCTATTATAAGTTTTGCGATGCCTGTTTCAATCTCATTTTGTATCAATCTTTTTAATGGTCTTGCACCGTAATGCGGGTCATATCCCTTGTTTATAAGATAATCTTCAGCAGATTCGCTTAATTCTATTTTAATGTTTTTTTCGTTTAGTCGCTTTTGTAGAATGCCGAGTTGTAATTTCACAATTTCCTTAAGCTGTTTTTTCCTAAGTGCATGGAAGACGACTATCTCATCAACTCTGTTCAGAAATTCCGGTTTGAAGTGATTTCGCAACATACCGATAACTTCTGTTTTCATTTTCATGTAATCAAATTCATCGTTCTCAGCATATTCAAGAATTCTGTCGCTCCCAATGTTCGATGTCATTATTATAACGGTATTTTTGAAGTTAATCGTTCTTCCTTGAGCATCGGTAAGTCGACCATCATCGAGAATCTGAAGCAGTATGTTGAATACATCGCTATGGGCTTTTTCAATTTCATCGAAAAGTATTACGGAATATGGTTTTCTTCTTACCGCTTCGGTTAGCTGACCACCTTCCTCATATCCCACATATCCAGGAGGTGACCCGATTAGCCTCGATACATTAAATTTTTCCATATACTCGGACATATCGAGTCTGATAATATTATTCTCATCATCAAATAGACTCTCTGCAAGTGCCTTTGCCAGTTCAGTTTTTCCTACACCTGTAGGTCCGAGGAATATGAAACTCCCTATGGGTCTTTTCGGGTCCTTTATTCCCGCTCTTGCCCTTATTACGGCATCAGCGACTGCTTGTACAGCCTCATCCTGACCGATAACGCGTTCATGTAAGTGTTCATCTAATTTCAAGAGTTTTGATTTTTCACCTTCCATCAATTTATTTACGGGGATACCTGTCCACCTGCTAACTATTTCAGCAATATCCTCTTCATCGACCTCTTCTTTCAAAAGACGTTTATCGGATTTTTTACTGAGCAGTTCCTCGTAGTGTTTTTTTTCATCTTCTGCTTCCTTTAATTTACCGTATTTCAATTCCGCCGCTTTATTATAATCATAAGCCCTTTCTGCTTTCTGGATTTCCAGTTTTATCTGTTCAATTCTTTCTTTAGCCTCTTTCAATCCATGAATAAGTTTTTTCTCCTCTTCCCATTGAGATCTCAACGTTTTTTCTCTTTCTTTGAGATCTGCCAATTCCTTTTCCAATTTTTCAAGTCTCTGTTTGGATGCCTTATCCGTTTCTTTTTTTAGAGCTTCTTTTTCAATCTCAAGTTGCATTATTCTCCGCGAAACTTCATCTAATTCCGTTGGCATGCTGTCAATTTCCGTTCTAAGTTTAGCGGCAGCTTCATCTACGAGATCGATTGCCTTATCCGGAAGGAAACGATCGCTTATATACCTGTTGCTCAAAACGGCGGCGGATACAAGCGCGGCATCTTTGATTCTTACCCCGTGATGAACTTCATATTTTTCTTTCAAACCTCTTAGTATCGAAATAGTATCTTCAACACTGGGTTGGTCAACAAGGACCATTTGAAAACGTCTCTCCAGTGCTGCATCTTTTTCAATATACTTTTTATATTCCTTAAGCGTAGTAGCGCCTATGCAGTGTAATTCTCCTCTGGCAAGCATAGGTTTGAGAATATTACCCGCATCAACGGCTCCTTCGGCATTGCCTGCTCCCACTACGGTATGCAATTCATCAATGAAGAGTATAATCCCTCCGTTAGAATTTTGCACCTCTTTCAAAACTGCTTTTAAGCGTTCTTCGAATTGACCGCGGAACTTTGCTCCGGCAATAAGTGAACCGATATCGAGTGTATGTATTTTTTTATCTTTAAGTCCTTCGGGAACGTCACCTTTTATTATCCTTTGAGCCAACCCCTCAACAATTGCTGTTTTTCCGACACCGGGTTCTCCCACAAGTACAGGGTTGTTTTTTGTTCTTCGTGATAGTATCTGAATCACTCTTCTAATTTCATCATCCCTTCCTATAACAGGGTCGAGTTTTCCGGATGCTGCGAGCTTCGTTAGATCCCTTCCGTATTTTTCGAGAGCTTGAAAAGTTTCTTCGGGGTTGTCGGATGTTATTCTCTGATTTCCTCTTATATCCTTTATAATGGACATAAGTTTTTCCTTTGTCAACCCAAGACTGATAAGTAATCGAACAATCTGAGAATTTGCGGCTTTCTCAAAAATAACGAAAATAACATGTTCAATACTAACATAGTCGTCCTTCATGTTTTTTGCATAATCTTCAGCGGCGATTAACAGGCGATGAAAATCGGGATTGATGCCTACTTGTTGATTACTTCCATATACCTTTGGGATTGAAGCAAGTATTGCCTCAACACCATTTTTTAGTTGTTCCAGGTTTATTCCCGCTTTGGAAAAAATAGAAGAACCTACATTATCGTTGTCCTCGATAATTGCCATAATAAAATGTGGTATATCGATTGATTGATTATTGTATCTTAGAGCAATAGATTGAGAATTCATCAAAATTTCCTGTAATTTTTGCGTATATTTATTTATGTTCATATTAATACCTCCAAAATTTCATTTTTTTACATCGGAATATAATGTCGAAACATCGAAATGTCAATATGTGGAGGTATATTTTTGAGAAGCGGGCACTTGAGTACCCGCTTCCGCGCATTAAAATGTTGAAGAAATCGAAAATTCGAATCTTCTGCCGTCAAAAGGATACCCTCTATCGTATGCAGAATACCCGAAGTTCTTTATACCCCTGTAGTCGAGTATGTTGTTTATTGAAAAGGAGATATTTGTGTTATCCATATTTTTGTTTACATTTGCGTTTATGATAAAATTGTTTTCTGTTTTTACAGTGTCGATACCTCCTGAATAATTCTTGAAGTAATTAACATAAGAGGATGTGAATGTCCCGGAATTTCCTAATGTGAAACCGAGAGGAAGATATAGAGTAATACCGTAAGATGCTTTGAAATCGGGGGAATAGGGAGTGGGTCTTTCTATATAGTTACCGAGAGAGTCAATTAGATCGTGGCTAATCGATTTCTGATATAAAAGATTGATCGAGAGGCTCAGTAGGGAGAATGAAGCCTTAAAGCCACTTTCAAGACCGTTAATTTTAACGCTGTTTATATTTTGCGGTGTCATTCCGTTCCAGTATATCAAATTGTCTATGCTTTTATTAAAATATGAGACATTAAAATCAGTCTTATACAAATTGATTCCGAAAGATGTTGAAAACTCCCTGCTGTTTTCGGCTTTCAAATCCGGATTACCCATATAGGGGAAGAAAAGATCGTTTAGCCCCGGGTTTTTAAATGCGGTTCCGTAATTTGCCTTTAATAGAAATATCTTATAGTTGAAAACAGTTCCCAACGCATAGGATAAAGCATTGAATTTTCTGGATATCGTGTCTTTACTCAGTACAACATAGTCATATCTCAGCTTATTTTCGAGAATGAAATGTGGAATAAATTTCAATTTTCCTTCTTGAAAAATCGAGTATGTATTGTATTTTACATTCCATGAAGAACTATCCGACAAGATATTTGAATCTCCGTATACATCGCTATGTGAATAGTTATTTTGCACGTTTAGATTCCCTCCGATACTGAAATCGAACGAATGTTTCGATAGCAGATATACGATTTCAGGGAAATTCGAAATCGTCAAGTACCTGTAATATGAATGTTGAACGGAATTATCAATCCAACTTCTGTCCTGAGAATAATAAAGCAGAGAATCAAAACTAAGAGAGTAGTTTAAGCGAATCATATTGTTTGAATTAAAGTTGTAAATTGATGATAGTTTGGTAAGAAATTTGTGTGTATTCTGATGATTATACAGAGAATTTGCTGTTGAATCTCCGAACTCGGGAATAAAATTACTATCAGGCATTGGACCAGGTACACCGACACGATAACCCGAATATAATGTAGTTAATGAAAGATCGAACCGGTTAATGGAAATTTTCTTTTCCCACAAGAAACTGTTCTTACTTAAATCGGTATTACTTCTCCAGCTCCTGTCATTTCCGATAGAGAAGAGGAGATAACCAAAAGGGGTGGAAACGGAAGCCGAGCATTTATAGCCGTTTCTATTTTTTAAACCGATAGAGAAAGTATTTCTTGAATCGTCCTTTGTTATGATATTAATAACACCGGAAATGGAACCGCTGCCGTACATAGCCGAAATGGGACCTTCGATAATTTCGATTCGTTTGATTGACTCCGTCGGAATAAGAGTAAGATCGGGAGAGCCGTTAAATGAGGAGTTTATAGGAACTCCGTCGATCATAACGGTGATATGGCGAGTGAATCCTCCCCTCATGGAAATTTTGGCAACAGAACCGTTATAGCCGTTATCCGAAGTTATGATGTTCGATGAATAATCGATGATCTCGGACAAATTGCGAAGTGCGAGATTTTCAATTTCCTTTGCCGTAATAACCGTCACGCGATACGATGTTTTGTTTTTTGAACTTTTAAACCTGTCGGCAGAGACGATAGTTGTTGGGAGACGGTAGATTTTGTCTCCATAAACAGACCCCATGAACATGGAGAATAGCAGCACGGCGATAAAGAACTTTTTCATTAAAACCTCCTTTTAAAAGTTTTTCACCGTGCGGGTAAGAAAAAACATATATCCCACCCGCGAGGATATACGAACAAGAGGTATCCTGGCTCGTGGCTTGCTACTCACACGCCTTCCCGTCTTATGGACAGTGGCAAATGTGCTTTCGATACCACATACAGTAGCGGGGCTGCTGCGGGTTCTCACCGCATTCCCTCATGAGGAGAATATTACACAATATAGAAATTTTGTCAATGCAAATGAGAAGAATATGTGGTTAGAATGTCGAAAATATCTACTAAACATGATAATACAACCTTGACTAATAGCCTTAAATTCAATATAATTGGTTATTATGAAATGTCCTTATTGCGGTTATGGAGAAAATAAAGTGATTGATTCACGTCCGAGTAAAGATGGTTTATCCGTTAGGCGTAGGAGAGAATGTCTTAGATGTAGAAGACGATTTACTACATATGAATATGTCGAAAAAACGGTGATTTATGTTACAAAAAGAGATGGGAAAAGGGAAGAATTTAACAGAGAAAAATTGAAACAGAGTATTGAAATTGCCTGCAGAAAAAGACCAATTTCAGGCGAAGAAATAGAAGAGATGGTGAATAGAATTATCCGTGAGATGTTTGAAATCGAAGGGAATGAAGTAAAATCCGTATGGTTGGGAGAGAAGGTAATGAAAGAATTGAAGGCAATCGACCATGTTGCTTATATTAGATTCGCATCAGTGTATAGAAATTTTAAGGATATTGATGAATTTATGAAGGAATTTGAAACAATTAAACGCAAAGAATCGGAGCAAAAATGAGAGTTAAAGAAGTCAATATTAGTGAATACAAATTGTTATCAAGAGGTAAAGTAAGAGATATTTACGACCTGGGTGATACATTACTTATGATATCTACCGACAGAATATCAGCATTTGACCATATTTTGACAGAATTAATTCCCTATAAAGGATATGTGTTAAACCAAATTTCTAAATTTTGGTTTGAAAAAACAAAAAATATAATAGATAATCACTATATCACGGATGTCCCTTCGAGCATCTATAAGAATCTTGAAAAATACGACGATTTAATAAACGGACGTAGTATGGTTGTAAGAAAAGCTGAAGTTATCCCGTTCGAGTGCATAGTAAGGGGCTATATAACAGGAAGTGCTTGGGAGGAATATAAAAAGAACGGGACTGTTAACGGAGTGAGAATCGATTACGATTTGAAGGAATCGGAACAGTTTAAGGAACCTCTATTTACTCCATCAACAAAGGAAGAAAGCGGTCATGACATAAATGTTTCTTTTGATTACATGAAAAGAGAATTGGGAGATGAACTGGCGAAATTAATAAAGAAGAAATCAATATGTTTATATAAATACGGTTATGAGTACGCTTTGAAAAGAGGTATTATAATTGCCGATACTAAGTTTGAATTCGGTATGATTGACGGTAAATTGACGCTTATAGACGAAATATTGACACCCGATTCATCGAGATTTTGGCCATTAAACGATTATGTGCCGGGAAAGAAGATGGTGGGACTCGACAAGCAGTTTGTCAGGGATTATTTGCTCGAAACGGATTGGGATAAAAATTCAACACCTCCTCATTTACCAAATCGGATTGTAGAAAAGGCATCGGAGATTTATCGTTCCATATATAATATGTTAACCGGCAAAGAAATCTAATGTTGAATTTAATGTTAAAAGCAGCTTATGAAGCGGGCTGTTTTTTAATTGAAAATAAGAATAAATTAACCGATATTAAAATAGAGGAAAAAGGGAAAAACGATCTTGTTTCCGATATAGACAGGGGAGCGGAGAGAGTAATCAGGAGAATATTAAGAGAAAAACAGGGAATTCCTATTTTGGGTGAGGAATTGGGAGGAAAGGTCAATGCAGAGGAAAAGTTTATAATAGATCCCCTTGACGGAACAACAAATTATATTCATAAGATTCCATACTACGGTGTTTCTATTGGATACGAAAAAGGAGGAGAGATTTGTGCAGGTGTCATTTATGATCCGGAAAGAAATGTTACTTATTACGCTTCGGAAAACGGTGGCTCATTCAAAATAGAAAACGGAAATGAAAAGAAAATGTTTGCTAAAGGAAAAAATATTGAAAAATCCATTATATCAATGGGGTTTCCATTTAGAGCGAATGGTAAAATTAATAAATTTCTTCAATTATTTGGTGATTTCATATTCGAAACACACGGAGTACGGAGAATGGGAGCTGCATCGCTCAATATAGCAAATGTAGCAGACAGTGTATTTGATGCCGATATAGAATTTAAGCTCGCACCTTGGGACATTGCTGCCGGTATTATTATTGCAAAGGAAGCAGGATGTATCTTTAGGGATCATAAGGGGAAAAAAAATTATATGAAAACGGGAGATATTCTCGTAGCGAACAGAAAAATATATGAAACGATTTTAAGGATGGTGAATGATGTATAATTCCTACTACAGACCCTCGCACACAAATATTGTACTTAAACTGATACTGATTAACTTTGCTGTTTTCATAATCGAGTTATTTATACCAAGCGGCTATATGACTTACTACTTTGGTCTTATTCCTAGACTAGTCATCGGTAAATACTATTATTGGCAGGTATTTACGTATATGTTTTTGCACGGTGGTTGGATGCATATCTTTTTCAATATGTTCGCTCTGTATATTTTCGGAATAGAGATAGAATACTATTGGGGTAGCAAGAAATTTCTTGAGTACTATCTGATATGCGGTCTTGGTGCCGGTATTATATCACTTCTCACATATTATAATTCTCCAATCCCCATTATCGGTGCATCGGGAGCAATTTATGGTGTTATGTTGGCTTATGGTCTGTTATTTCCGGAAAGATATCTATATCTCTATTTCTTTATTCCAATAAAAGCAAAATATTTGGTCATAATGTTTGTTATCTTTGAATTTTTTGCCGGTATTTCCGGAGGGGGTGACCATGTTGCTCATTTTGCTCACCTCGGTGGATTACTTACCGGTTTTATTTACCTCAAATGGCCCTTAATAAAGTCCAAGTTACATATAAGAAAATCCGTTATAGGGGGCAATAGAAACAAGTGGAAGGATAACTACGATGAATATGACAGTGAGGTGGACAGAATCCTGAAGAAAGCTTCCGTTTACGGAGTTGACAGCCTTACACCTGATGAGATAGAAACACTAAGGAAAGCACGAAATAAATAGAAAATGTTACGATACAATAAATTCAGTGAATATTTAAAGAGGAAATACGGAAGACGAGTACAGAAAATATCCGTCGATGCAGGGCTTACTTGTCCTGTAAGGGATGGTATTCTCTCTCGGAGCGGTTGTTTTTACTGTAACAGTTACGGCTCCGGCAATGCATCGAATGAACCTGTTGATATTCAAATAGCGACCCAAATGGAATACTACGAAAAAAAGTATAGAGAGCCTTATTTTATTTTGTATTATCAGGCATATTCCAATACGTATGGAGAAAACGAATATTTGAAAAAGCTCTATGATAAGGTGTTTGACAACGACAGATTTGTGGCTATTTCGATCGGCACGAGACCTGATTGTATCGATGAAGAAATTTTAAAATATCTGGAAAAGATGAATGAAAAGAAAGATGTTTGGCTTGAATTGGGGCTTGAAAGTGCGAGTATAAAAACATTGCAAAAGATTGGTAGAATGCATGGTATAGCATCATTTGTAGATGGAGTTAACAGAATCCAAAAGCACAATTTAAATGTATGTGCTCATGTTATTTTCGGTTTGCCATATGATAATAGCGGTGATATGTTGGAATCGGCAAAGTTATGTTCCGTATTAAATGTAGATGCAATAAAAATACATTCATTTTATCTGGAAAAGGGTACCGTTTTCGAAAAAATCTATAGATCGAAGGGATTCTCATTTTTGTCGGCAGAAAAATATGTTGAGATTGTTGTAAAAGCACTACGCTATTTAAAGCCCGATATAGTGATACAACGATTAACCGGCGATCCAAACAGAGAACTCTTAATAGGACCGGAATGGACATTGAATAAACATAAAATTATAACATCAATAGAAAGCATAATGGAAAGGAATAATTACAAACAGGGAGATTTGTCGGAGTTCAATTATGTTAAGAGAAATTAAAATTATCCAGGTAGGAAGAGATAAATTCAAATATGTCGATCTTATAAAATCGGATTATCTGAGAAGGTTAGGGCACTATTTCACGGTAAATGAGATAATAATAAGAGAAAGCAGGTCCGGTGATAAAATAACGAGACTCAGGGAAGAAGCAAAAGAGATAAAAAAACATTTTAAGAGGAGTTCCGCATTAATTATACTTTCTCCGGAAGGAATAGAAATGGACAGTGTCAAATTTTCAAAATTCATATATAAATTTCCATCCATTACTTTTGTAATCGGTGGGAGTGACGGTTTGTGCGAAGAAATTAAAATTTTGGGAGATTATATTATTTCTTTTTCCAAGATGACATTTCCGCACCATTTAGCGAAAATACTACTCTTGGAACAGCTTTACAGAGCGGCGTCTATAAAACATAACCGAAAATATCATAAATAGTGAAAGTGTAAGACTATTCGTTATTGATGTAGAATTTAACCTGTTCTTTAATAATATCGCGCAACGAATGTTTAACTTTAAAGCCAAGTTTTTTAATCTTGCTATTGTCACAAATAATGATGGGAATATCACTTGGGCGAAAACGCTCTCTATCAAAGGTGATTTTAACATTACCCTTGTCGGTTTCTATGATAATGCCTTTATCCTCTATGCTAAATTCCAATTCCCCATCCATAATTAACCTGTCTGTCTTAGTCCGGTAAAAGCGGAATCCGAACATATTTCCGTTATCTTTTTCAAGAGGATGGTCTATTGTTTTGTCGTTTTCTATTGAGTGAAGAGAAATGACTTTATAACCCGCAGTTTCAAGGGCAATCAGTATATATGTAAGTACGGAATTCGCTCTGCCGGAGCCGATATTATAGACATCACCGGGAGTTCCCTTATCGAGTAAAAGCATATAGCCTTTTACCACATCAAGGACATGACTCCAGTCGCGGAGTGCATTCACATTACCTATTTTTATGGAATTGATTTTGCCTAAAAATAGCTTTGCAACCTGACTTGTTATCACGGATGTTACAAAATTGGGACCTCTTCCTTTCCCTTCGTGATTAAATGCCCTTGCTACAATAGTAGGAATGCCGAAGGAATTATAGTAATCGCGCATCATAAGATCGCATGCAATTTTGCTTACAGCGTAAGGCGACATTGGTCTGAAAGGATTGGATTCGTTAACGGGTATCTCGGGATACCGCTCGGGGAAGGGGAATATTGTTTTGTGCAATTTGAGATAACGTGATACTTGTTCGTGATTAATTGCTACAAAACCGTATTCTTCACTTGTCCCGGTAAAAAGAACACGAGGTTTTTTATTCGTGGAGCGAATAGATTCGAGAAGGTTACCCGTTCCTTTAACGTTTATTTCAAAAGTTTCAACCGGATTTATAAATGATTTAAAAACCGAAGATTGAGCGGCAAGGTGGAAAATATAATCCGGTTTTGTAGTTTTAAGAGCTTTAATGATACTTTGTCTGTCGAGAAGGTCTCCCTCGATCAATTTGACATTCTTAAGAATGTGCTTTTCTTTAAGGTTTTTGGGTTCTTTACCGTCAAATTCCACATTAATAAGTCCGGAAACAGTTGCCCCATGCTTTATTAGTTCTCGTGCAAGATAGGAGCCTACAAACCCACCAATACCGGTGATAAAAACTCTTTTGTTTTTGTATTGCATATTACCTCATTTTCTAAAAATTATAGATTCTCTGTTAAATAAAATTGTAGCGATTTTTAATATGATTATTGTGAACAATATGTTCGAAACGATTGTCCATACAATGTAACTTGTATGTATGTTACCGTTCAGTATATTTTGCATGGATAAAAGAGAGTTTATAAATGGCCAATTTGCAAAATTGACGGCGATTGAGGAATCAGGATTCATTACTGCCATACCCAAGATTAATATTATAAAGTAAACGGGGAGAATATATCCCTGCCCTTCTTTCACTGTTCTGCTATACGATGAAATTAATATTAATATGGAAACAACGAGCATATCCAGAGATAGAATAATAATTGAAAATAGGGAAAAATTGACAGGGGTAAAGTTTAGCAAAGTACTACCTGCATTAGGGATAATCTTGAAAATGTATAAAACTAAAATACCGAGTATAGAAAAAATAGCACCTGTTAAGGAAACGGTCATTGTGGAGAAGAGTTTTCCGAAAAGTATACTTTCTCTTGAAATTCTGTTGACGAGTAGGATTTGTAGAGTATTTCGTTCTTTTTCCCCGGCAATACTATCGAGTCCCACACCTATTGCATTACTGAATAGGTAAATTAAGATAAAAAACGGTAGAAGGAACGAAACGATTGAATTCTTACTTTCATTTATTCGAATAATTTTGATCGTGGGCGGAATAACCTTGTTAATATCAATTTGCATCGATTTCAGTTTATCCTTTATGTAAACATCCCTGAATGAAAGATAATAACGCTCCATTGTTTTTATAATACCTCCGGAATTGCTTTTTGCCGCATTAACATATAGTTTTAATAATGTATCCTCTTTCGAATTGTAAACAAAAACATCCCATGCATCGAATTTTAATGCATCGCTTTTGTCTAAAATTTTGACAGTTTGGAAGTTATATTTTTCAAGGAATGAAACATAAGGGCACTTTTCATTATAAGCAATTACGAATTTTTTTTCGGGTTTTGTATTTCTACCGATGCCGTTGAAATAAAATATGGCGGGGATAAATATGAATGGTACGAGGGTAACGGTTAAAATCAGACGTTTGTCCCTGAATATAGCAATCATTTCCTTTTTGAACAATAAAATACTATCTCTCATATTATATCCAAATAGATATCTTCAAGGCTCTTATCGTATTTCTTTTTAAGGTTCTGCACATCACTCATTTCAACAATTTTTCCTTTGTTTATAAAAGCTACATTATCACATATTTTTTCAGCAACCGATAAATTATGTGTTGACAGAATAATTGTTTTTCCATTATCTCGCATCTGTTTGATTATTTTAAGAACGGATTGAGCTGCAGATAGATCGAGAGCGTTTGTAGGCTCGTCAAAGATGACGATTTTCGGGTTATGTATAATTGATATTGCTATTAATGTTTTTTGCTTATTTCCGGTTGATAATTTTTGTGTAAGAACATCGACATATTGAGATAGATTCAACTGTTCTGTAATTTCCGAAATGCGTTTTGATAATACTTCGTTTTTCAAGTTGTTTAATTTGCCAAAGAACAAAAAGAGTTCCCGTGGTGTATAGTTCGGTGGCAATGTCATATCGGATGATAAAAAACCGATTTGTGCTCGAATTGCATCTTTTTCTTTTACCGTATCTAACCCGTTTACCTCAATACGTCCTTTTGTAGGAGCCATTAATGTTGAAATAAGTCTCAATGCTGTGGTTTTGCCTGCTCCGTTCGGTCCGATAAATCCGAATATTTGATTTGATTTTATTTCTAAGTTGATGTCATTACATGCGTAGATGATTTTATTTTTCTGCTTGAAAATTTTCATTACATCTTTAAGCAATATCATAGGAGTATTATATTTTAGGAATGGTTGTTTGTCAACATAAATAAGCGTGCGTAATGATAACGACAAATAATACTTGAAATTTTGTAATAAATCCGTATAATGATTCTATGGGGAAAAAGGAAATTAAAGGGGCGGGACATAGAAAGCGTCTCAGAGAAAAACTAGTTAGAGCCGGAATAGAATCCTTGAATGATTATGAAATTGTTGAGTTACTTTTAACACTTGGAACACCGAGAAAAGATTGTAAAAGTATTGCAAAGGAATTGATTAAAGAATTCAAAAGTATCCATGATATAATATATGCTGATGATGAGGAACTTCTTAAAATAAAGGGGATAGGGAGACATAACATTTTTGGTATAAAATTAGCAAGAGGAATAATCGAAACTTTTCATAAGACAAAATTGATGAGAAAAAGTCGCATAAAAAATGCTAAAGATCTAGTCGATTATCTGTATAGTAGTATGGGATTTTTGAATAGAGAGATTTTTAAAACAGTGTTTTTAAATGTAAAAAATGAAATTATAAAGATCGATGATTTATTTGTCGGAACGGTGAATGAAAGTCCCGTATATCCGCGAGAAATTATGAGAAAAGCATTTATTTATAATGCTGTTTCCATAATAATAGTCCATAATCATCCGTCCGGAGATGTAACTCCAAGCAGGGGAGACATACTCGTTACCGAAAAAATCAAAAATATTTGTGATACAATGGATATATCCCTTTTGGATCATATTATTATTGGTAAAGACAAGTATTACAGTTTTGCCGAAGAGAGGATTTTATAAGAGCATTAAAAGATAGTTAAAATGTGAGCAGATGAATATTCCCCAAAGATAAACAATTGTGAGAGATTGTTCCGCGTATCTGTCGAAAAATCAGTAGAAATGTTTACTTATCCAACAGAAAGGAATCTAAAAATTGTAAACCAATCAATATGTCTATAACTGCCGTCGAAACTTTAATGGAGGCGGACCTATTTACTATAAAAAATCGATTTCTCTTTACAACTTCTGGAATTTATAATATCATATTATTATGAATGAGCGACAGAAAGAACACCGTGAATTTTTAAAAAACAAAATATTAAACACCGCTATTAAACTTTTCGAATCCGGTGGCATAGAAAATATTAAGATGAGAAAGGTTGCCGGTAAAATAAAATACAGTGCCACGGTTATTTATAGCTATTTCAGCAATAAAGAAGAACTTCTCTTTGAAATTTTACACAGTAAACTAAATGAACTTGTGAATGAAATGAGGCATATTGAGGAAGATGACGAAGAAAAACTGTTGAGAGAAATGATAAATACATATGTGGACTTTTTTGTTGAGAATCACGAATACTATTATCTGTATACAAAAATAAATCTAAGTAAAATCAATATTGATCCGGAACAGAGAGAGAGTTTGATAAATGCACCGATTTTCCCATTTGGAAGAGTGTTTGACAGACTTGTTATGAATGGTTCAAAGAAGGGTGACTATACAAATCATTTATACCTATTATGGGCATTTATGAACGGTTTAATCGAATTAAAATTAAATAGAGATATAGGCGATACTGTGAATATAGAAAAAGCAATAGAGGAATTTGCAAAGTATATAGTATCCACAGGATAAAGGGGAGTTTATAACTCCCCTTTAATTTTAAGGCAAATCACTTGTCTTTATAATATTTGAAGTAATTATTTTGTCTGACTTTTCCTTGTTTATGATAAAATTACCCCTTCCGCTCTTATTCATGAAATAGTATTTGTAAATATTATCGGGAGTTATATCGTTGAAATTCTTGTCAAATAGATACGGATAGGCATTTTTCATCTCCTCTTTAATTGAATCCGCCGTGTAGTTTGCACCTGTTAAATTATTGTGGAGTTCAATAAGAAGATCGATATTGGAATATTCAAGATCAAAGACAACAGAACGAAAATAACGAGCTTTTCTCTCTGCATTGACAAAAATACCGCTATTTGCAAAGGGATGGTTTATTCTTATAGTATTAGGGTAATCTGTTTTGTTGTAACCTATGTAGTAGAAATTATTGTTATTTTCAAATTCTGTCGGTGGTATTTCGTTGTAAAATACTGAAAACTCAAGATTTGTAGTATCAATTGGTTTTTTTAATCCGAGAATATTAGCCCCTTCGGAATTAGCGGATTCTCCGAAAACAATTAAACCACCATTGTTCCTACCGATCTTGCCTGTGAGAAGCAGTAAATTTGCAATTGAAGAAAGTAGAGCAGATTGATAAGATGTGTGTGATGTGATGGTTACGGTGTTTTCAGCATTGACAAACAATTGGGAAATTTCCTCATAAGACGGGTTATCAGCATCAAAATGAGCCAGATACTCCTTAAATTCGGCAAAATTATCTGTTTTTGCGTTTATATACGCCTTGTTCTCTATTCCCGATTTTACTATATAAGAAGATAGGCTGTTGACGAAATCGGATATTGTGTTGTCATTATTCAGTGGAATATAAAAATCCGCGATTCGGCTAACCCGATGATCCTCTTTCCCTATATAAACAAACTTAGCTCCCTCTTTTTTCCTCCTCATGATTTCCGGTACAACCATAACAGCTTCATCATAAGGGAGAATACCAATCGCCATTATTACATCGGCGCTTCTTAATGTTGCGTAGTTATTAGGGGAAAGATTGGAGCCAAAAGATTTTTCGAGATTACTTTTCATATTCGTGTTTTTAACTGAGCATATAAAGCTTCCCGGTAGGGCTTCGGAAATTTTACTCCATACATATAGCTCTTCAAGTGTAGAACTTTCCGAAACAAAAAATGCCGTATTTTCAGATTTCATGGTTTTTAATTTGTTTGCGAGTTGTATGACAGATGCCCTGGTTTCTTTCCATGAAACGTTTTCACCGAGAGTATCATAAATTTTCTTGAAGCCGAATCTACCCAATTTACAGATATTGCCGTATAAATTTGTATCAGAATCGTGGAATCCTTTAATTGAGATGATTTTATTACCCATTACATCAACTTCCAATTCACAACCAAAACTGCAGAATGGGCAAACGGTTTTCTTTGTTTCAACTTTAAACGGACCGGGTTTCAGAGTATTGGGTTTTATAACAATGGCACCTGTTGGACATGCATCCGCACATAAACCGCATGAGATACATTCGGTTTCAAGTAATGGTTTGTCCATTGCAGGTCGGACAATTGTCTTGAATCCTCTATTTACAAGTCCTAAAATAGATAATCCGACAACCTCTTTACACATTCTTATACATCTCGAACAAGAGATACACTTATTAGGCTCGAAAGTTATATATGGATGGGAATCATCAACGGGTAGATCTTTAAATTCTCCTTTAAAGTATGTTTGATCAACATTATACTCTGTAGATATCTTCTTTAATTCGCAATCGAAAACGGCTTTACAGCCACATTCAAGGCATCTAAGAGACTCGTTGTGAGCCATCTCGTCATCAAAACCAAGTTCCACCTCGTCAAATCCTTTTATTCTTACTTCGGGAGGTAGTTTAGGCATCTCAACTTTAGGTAATTTGGGCAAATGTTTATAATTTTCCGATAGTTGTTCCGCAAGAGCATCCTTCTTTGAGAAAAAATCTTCCGGATAAGGAACGATTTCACCGTTGGTAATGTACTTATCTATAACCCAAGCTGCTTTTTTCCCGTCAGCAATGGCTCCGATAACGGTATCCGGACCTCTTCTGAAGTCACCTCCCGCAAAAATACCGGGATAATCAGTAGAAAATGTATTTTTTGATGTCTCTATCGTGTTTTTTCGAGTAAATTTAACTTTAGAAGCAATATCATCAGATTCATTGTTGATAAACGTTAAATCTGAACGTTGCCCGATTGAGAATATTACGGAAGAAGCTTTTATTCTGAAATTTGAACCTTCAACAGGCAAAGGTCTTCTCCTTCCGGAACTGTCCGGTTCTCCGAGTTTCATTCTGATACATTCGATTTCCGAAACACTACCGTTGTCGTCTTTAATGATTCTTACGGGGTTGGTAAGGAACTCAATTTTTACTCCTTCATCCAATGCATCTTGAATTTCGGTTTTATGTGCAGGCATTTCATTTATGGTTCTTCTGTATATCATTGTTACATTTTTCGCACCGAGCCTTAAGCTAACACGTGCCGTGTCGATTGCCGTATTTCCCCCACCTATGACAATTACATCATTCCCGATTTCAGGTTTTTTGCCGCTTGCGACATCATGGAGAAAATCAATACCGCCAAAAGCTCCTTTCGCATCTTCTCCTTCTATACCCATTGCCATACTTTTATGGGCGCCTATGGCAAGAAAAATGGCATCATAACCCTTGTTTTTCAAATCATTCAATGTAAAATCTCTGCCAAGTTTTTGGTTAGTAAAAATCTTAGGTCCCAAGTCTGTGATGGATTTAATTTCAATATCGAGAACACTGTTTGGCTGCCTGTATTCGGGGATTCCGTAGCGTACCATTCCGCCGGGTTTATCGTATTGTTCGAATATATCAACACTATGCCCGTTTTTTGCGAGATAAAACGCACATGAAAGGCCTGCCGGACCGGCGCCAACTATTGCAATACGCTTTCCCGTATCGGGCTTTTTAGGTGGAGTATAACTATTCTCACTGGCCAAATCTTTATCAGCCGCATATCTCTTCAGGAAATCTATACCTACTCTGGAATCAACAAGATTTCTTCTGCATGCATCTTCACAGGGACGTGTACAAACTCTGCCGCAAACGGAAGGAAACGGATTGTCTCTCTTAATAATTTTAACCGCTTCTTTATAATTCCCTTCTGCAATGGCAGCAATATAACCCTGAACATCGACATTGGATGGGCACGTATCCTTACAGGGACCTATACAATCGGCATAGTGGTTGGATAGGAGAAGCTCAAGTGCCATTTTTCTCTGTTTCCATATTTCATTTGTATCGGTTTGAATTTCCATTCCGTCACTTACTTTTGTTCCGCAAGAGAGGGAATATTTTTTTCTTGCTCCTTTGATTTCAACGGTACAGAGGAAGCATGAGCCATAAGGTTCGAGTTGTTCGTGATAACACAATGTGGGAATATCTATACCATGTTCTTTGCAAACATCTAGGACAGTTTGATTGTTGTCAGCAGTGTATTTTGTTCCGTTTATCGTTACGTTAACCTTAGCCATCATACCTCCTATTTAACTTCAACAGCGCCGAACGGGCAAACTCTAAGGCAATTCCCGCATTTTATACATGCAGATTGATCGATAACATAGGGAATACCTTTTTCTCCGGATATAGCGTTTACAGGACAGTTCCTTGCGCAAATACTACAAGACTTACATTTATCGGGATCTATCTCATATTTTATCAGTGCTTTGCATTCCTTTGCAGGACATTTTTTGTCTATTATATGTGCCTTATATTCATCTCTAAAATATTTAAGAGTGGTAAGAACAGGATTGGGAGCAGTTTGCCCCAAACCACATAGAGAAGATTCTTTCGTCATATAAGCTAACTCTTCGAGTTTGTCGAGATCTTCGGGTACACCCTTCCCTTCGGTTATTCTGTCAAGCGTTTCATACATTCGTTTTGTTCCCACTCTACAGAATGTACATTTCCCGCATGATTCATTCTGAGTAAAATTAAGGAAATATTTTGCAACGGATACCATACATGTATCTTCGTCCATTACCACCATTCCACCGGATCCCATTATAGCTCCGGTTGCACTAAGAGAATCGTAATCCACAGGTGTATCGAGTAGTGATTCGGGGATGCATCCGCCACTCGGACCTCCCACTTGAACCGCTTTAAACTTTTTATCCTCCTTTATCCCACCTGCAATATCGAAAATGATTTCTCGCAGTGTAATTCCCATAGGTACTTCAATTAGTCCTGTTCGTTTCACCTTACCGGATAGGGAAAAAACCTTTGTCCCTTTACTCTTTTCAGTACCGAGGGAGGCAAATTTATCCGCACCGTTCCGTATAATCCAGGCGATATTAGCTAATGTCTCCACATTGTTTATATTAGTCGGTTTTCCCCAAATTCCCGATTGAGCGGGGAAGGGGGGGCGAATTCGGGGCATACCTCTTTTTCCCTCTATCGATGCGATTAAAGCCGTTTCTTCACCACATACAAAAGCACCGGCTCCCTGTTTTATACTTAAATGAAAGGAAAAATCAGTACCCAATATATTGTTACCGAGATATCCCTCTTTTTCGGCTTGTTCAATGGCAATATTGAGTCGTTTGATGGCAAGGGGATATTCAGCTCTACAATAAATAAAACCTTCATTGGCACCTATGGCATAAGCACCAATGACCATTCCTTCAATAACGGAATGTGGATCTCCCTCAAGAACGGAACGATCCATAAATGCTCCGGGATCGCCTTCATCAGCATTGCAAACCATATATTTCTTGTCTCCCTTTGCTTTGTTCGCAAATTCCCATTTTAAACCCGTAGGAAATCCCGCTCCGCCTCTGCCTCTAAGACCGGATTTTTTTATCTCTTCAATAACATCAGTTTGAGACATTGAATTCATGACTTTTTTCAAAGCTTCATAACCATTACTATTTAAGTAATCTTGTATACTTTCGGGATTAATTATTCCGGTTCTAGATAAAACGATACGATACTGCTTGTCGAAGAGATTTTCTTCACTACCGTCCTTTTTCGACGATTTCACCACCCAATCTCTGATTACAGAGTTATTTTCAATATGTTCTGTGAATATCTTTTCGACCTTTTCCGGTGTTACACCACCGTAGAGTGTTTTTTGTCCAGTTTCCGTATCGATAACTTCAACGAGTGGTTCCTTGTAACACATTCCGACACAACCCGTTTCTTCCAATGTGATTTCCGGATGATTTTTTTCCAGTATCAATTTATTCAACTTATCGTAAACGGGTTTAGCACCAGCAGCAATTCCGCATGATCCCATTCCGACAGTAATCTTGTATTTACCCATAATCTTCTCCCGTTAGAATGATTTTAATATTTTTCTGATTTTATCGGGGGTCAGTTTGCCGTAAACTACTCCGTCAATCATCATAACTGGTGCAAGACTGCAACAACCGAGACAGGCAACATGTTCAACGGTGAATTTTTTATCATCGGTAGTCCCATAATCAATTAGTTTTAGTTCTTCAAAAATCACATCCTTAACTGTATCTGCACCGTTTACATGACATGCTGTGCCCTGGCAGATCTTGATGTTGTGCAACCCCGGTTCTTCAAGTTTGAATTGAGAATAAAATGTTGCAACACCGTAAATATCACTCTCAGCGTAATTTGTGAGTCGTGATATCGTTTCAATAGCATCCTTGGAGATGTAGCCGAAACTCTCTTGTATTTCCTGCAAAATTGGGATTAATGTCCCTTTTTCATTTGAGTGTTTTTGAATGATTTCTTCAACAGATAAAGCGTTTTTAGTATCCATAAACTCACCTTATTTTAAGTTTTTAACAATTGTTTCTGTCTCTTTTGCAATCATTAACTCTTCGTTGGTGGGAATTACGAGTATTCTTATTTTAGAGTTAAACGCAGATATATCTTCCATTTTACCTTTCTCAAGATTTCTATTTTTGTTTTTATCTATTATAATCCCGAATTCTTCTAATCCTTTTACGGATGATTCCCTTACCGGTATGCAGTTTTCCCCGATCCCGGCAGTAAAAACAATAGCATCCACGGTACCGATTGCAAACATATATGCCCCTATGTACTTCTTTACTCGGTAGCAAAAGATGTCGAAAGCCAGTTTAGCCCTGTAATCTCCCTCTTCCGATTTTTTAACAATTTTCCTCATATCGTTACTGTATCCCGAAATGCCAAGAAGCCCGCTATTTTTATTGATTATATTGTTAACTTGAGGCATGGAATAATTAAGGTCGTTTTCCAGATAGATTAGTATAGCAGGGTCAATATCCCCCGAACGCGTACCCATTAGTAAGCCCTCGACAGGAGTGAAACCCATTGATGTATCATAGGATTTTCCATTTTTGATTGCCGTAATGCTTGCACCATTACCGAGATGGCAGGTAATAAGGTTTGTGTTCTCAACGGGTTTATTTAAAAATTCCGCTGCTTTCATGGCAACATACTTGTGACTTGTTCCGTGAAAACCATAACGTCTTATCCCGTAATTCTTATAAAAGTCGTATGGCAATCCGTACGTATAAGCATGTGCAGGTATCGTCTGATGAAATGAGGTATCAAATACGGCAACCTGAGGGACATCCGGCATCATTTGTATCGATGATAAAATACCTTTTAGGTTAGGTGGATTGTGAAGCGGAGCTAATTTCGCATTGTTTCTTATCTCGTTTATTACATCCTCGTCAATTAAAACGGATTCCGAGTATTTTTCCCCCCCGTGAACGACTCTATGTCCGACGGCATCAATATCTTTTAGCGAATGTATGGGGCCGTAAGTATGATCCATTAGGAGTGTTATCATACGTTTAAAAGCATCACTGTGATTTGTTACGACTTCTTTATTTTCATAAATCTTTTTTCCGAAATTGTGATGAATGAATGATTCATCCTCCCCTATTTTTTCAATCAAGCCTTTGCACAAAACATTATTTGTGGATGTATTGATTAATTGGTATTTTACCGATGAACTTCCGGAATTAATAATAAGTATTTTCATATAACTCCTTTAAAAAAGAAAGTTATTTCTCTTTTTACGCTCTCGGGAGAATCTGAGCCGTGGATAGAGTTGTGACGAATGTCAATCCCGAACTCATTGCGAATTGTTCCCTTTTCCGCTTTGTCAGGATCCGTTACTCCCATGAGTTTTCTCAGATCGGCAATGGCATTTTCTTTTTCAAGAACCATGCATAAGACAGGACCTTCTGACATATATTTGCACAACCCATGGTAGAAATCCTTATCTTTATGAATAATGTAAAACTGCTCGGCTTCTGTTTCGGATAAATGCAAAAAGCGCATGGCTACGAACTGAAAACCATGCGCTTCTATAATGTCAAGAATTTTACCGACAATGTTTCTTTCAAAAGCATCGGGCTTTATGAGACAAAATGTTTTTTCTTTCATCCTATGGAGTAATCAGTGTTCCTGTTTTTCCCTCTATGGCATTTGCTCCGTTTTCGATAGAACTAATGATTACTCTTTTACCTCCGTTTTGGAGAAAGTTAATTGCCGCTTCGATTTTAGGCGCCATACTTCCCTTTGCAAAATGTCCTTCTTCGTAATATTTTCGTGCCTCTGTAACAGTCATGTAATCCAAATCAACCTGGTTGGGTTTATTGAAATTCAAAGAAACTTTATCCACACCTGTCAGAATTATAAATGTATCCGCTCCGATTTCCAGAGCAAGAACTGCCGATGCCCTGTCCTTATCGATTACGGAATCAAAACCTTCAAGGGTTCCATCCTCTTGCTTGTAAACAGGTATGCCACCACCTCCGGCAGCTATTACAATTGTTCCTGAATCAATTATCTTTTTAATTATTTTACTCTCAATAATTCCGAGAGGTATGGGGGAGGGGACAACTCTTCTGTAACCTCTGCCCGCATCTTCTTTAATCACCCAACCTTTCCCTTTTAACTTGGGCAGATCCTCTTCCTTGTAAAAGGGACCTACCGGTTTTGTCGGGTTGGTTATGGATGGGTCGTCCTTGTCAACAAGAACCTGGGTAACTATTGTTACAACATCCTTGTCTATTCTTTCCAAAAGTAATTTATTCTGTAATGATTGTTCTATCATATAACCGATCCATCCCTGAGTGGATGCATCTATAACGCCTAATGGCAGAGGAGGGACAACCCCCTCTGCCATTTCGTTTTTTATTAGCTCGTGTCCGGCTTGTGGACCGTTACCGTGCGTAATGACAACCTTAAAATCTTTTCTTATAAGATGAATTATAGCATTGAGACTGCTTCTCGTGTTTGCGAATTGTTCATGTATATCGCCTTTTTGTCCCTTTTTAATCAGAGCATTTCCACCCAATGCCACAACTGCGATATTATTCATAGTCTATACAAGATTTTTTCTTTTCAAAAAGTCTGTGATTATATCTTCGAGATCCGGTTTCCCTATCTCATCGAGTTCATATCTTACCCTTGTTGAAGGTTTGTCGATTTTTGCAACTCTTTTGAGATCTATTGGGGTACCAATAACAACAGCATCGCAGGGAACATTTTCGATGGTTTTTTCGAGGTCTTTAATTTGCTGTTCGCTGTATCCCATTGCAGGTAGAATTATGCCCGTATCGGGATATTTTTTGTATGTATCGGCTATTGTACCGACTGCATAAGGTTTGGGATCGGTAATTTCCGCCGCTCCGAATTTCTTTGCCGCAACATATCCTGCACCGATTTTCATTCCGCCGTGAGTAAGTGTGGGGCCGTCTTCGATGATGAGAACTCTCTTGCCTTTAATAACGGAAGGATCATCAACCGTTATTGGTGAAGCGGCATCTACAACGATTGCATTGGGATTTGCCTTTTCAATGTTGTGTCGAACCGTTTCAATATCTTCAGGGCTTGCTGAATCGATTTTGTTAATTACAATGACATCTGCTGATCTAAAGTTGACTTCACCGGGATAATAGGTCATCTCGTGGTTGGGTCTCAGCGGATCAACAACTACGATGTGGAGATCGGATTTGTAGAATGAAAATCATTATTCCCACCGTCCCAAAGTATGATATCGGCTTCTTGTTCCGCCTGTCTGATTATCTTTTCATAATCTACACCGGCATATACAATGGTTCCTCTATCAATATGCGGTTCGTATTCCTCTCTTTCTTCAATAGTGCATTCGTATTTGTCAAGATCATCGTATGTTGCGAATCTTTCGGCAATTTGCTTTGTCAAATCGCCATAGGGCATTGGATGACGAATCGCCGCAAGTTTAAAGCCCTTTGATTTGAGAATATCGGATACTCTTCTTGTTGTTTGACTCTTTCCACAACCTGTTCTTATTGCGCAAATGGAAATTACCGGTTTTGTCGATTTAATCTGAGTCGCCTTGGGTCCTAAGAACATAAAATCGGCACCGGCGGCATTTACTATTGAACCTTTGTCCATTACGTAATTGTAGGGAACATCGCTATATGCGAACACAACGAGATCTATATCGAACTTTTTAATGAGTTCGGGAAGATCTTTTTCGTCATAAATAGGTATACCATCAGGATAGAGGGAACCTGCCAGTTCGGTAGGATATTTTCTCCCATCAATATCGGGTATTTGAGTAGCTGTGAATGCAACAACTTCATACTCTTCATTATCTCTGAAAAACGTGTTAAAATTGTGAAAATCTCTCCCTGCTGCACCCATGATTAGAACTTTTCTTTTTGCCATATGTCCTCCTCCTAATAAGTTAGTTATTAATCAATTTTAGTATACATTTTAAACTAACTTTGTCAAGGAAATTTAAGTCAGAGTGTTTAAATTAAAACACCCATGATTCTTGTGTTTATATCTGCACGAAAAATAGCTGATTTTGGTTTAAAAAATAAGAGTTTGACAAAAGACGTAGTTTTGGTTTATATTATATTTATGAAGAAGATATTGTTTTATTTTGTCTTATTTCTATCCGTATTGCCTTTGAATGCTATTTCCTTGGGTGATAGTCTTGTTTTTAATGTGAAATATACGTTTTTCAGAGGAAAAACAAGATGTAGGGTCGATTCGGTTTCCGAAGTAAACGGGAATCCAGTGTATTGCATAAATTACAGCACAAAGATTTCATCGAAAATCAGTATAAAGGCACTTCTTTTTCTGGATACTACAGATCTGGTTCCCGTTAAAATATTAACCTGGAACAACACGTTTGGGAAAAAATCCCATGGTAAAGCGCTCTTTTATCAAAAAGAAAAACTTGCAAAATTTTACCAATGGAAGGGAGAATCGTTGGATTCCAATATATTCAGGCGGAAGGAGAAGGTCCAGGATGTTCTCACATTGCCTTTTTTCCTGATGTCAATTCCATTCGACTCCCTCGACGGAAAGGAATTCGGGCTTTTACAGGGTGAGTTCAAATTGAAAGTAGTCGGATCGGATACATTAAAGGTAAATATAAACGGGAAGAAACATAAATTACCGGTAATTCATGTAAAATCTATTCCCGACATACTTGATGCTTACATAAGCAACGATTCTCTTCATTTACCGGTTATTGTAAATGCCAAACAGAGTTTTGGCAGCATGAAGCTCTCACTGAGCAATTTCAAGTTGAATTAAAATGAAAAAAATTATTTTAATTATTGCCTTTTTCGCAATAATTAACGGTATTGTGTATGCGGATCCCTATTCGATATTTTTTAATGGCAGAGATTTTCGAAGTCCGCCTCAGTTGGACAGTTATAATTATGATGCTCAATCTTACAATATTAAGATAGATATCTATTTTCAGGAACAGTTGATCTTCGGTGAAAACGATATAGCGATAGTTACACAAGAATCACCGTTTG
The DNA here is from genome assembly GCA_003641665.1 of candidate division TA06 bacterium. Taxonomy (GTDB): domain Bacteria; phylum Hydrothermota; class 32-111; order QNBC01; family QNBC01; genus QNBC01. The sequence continues at coordinate 9,284 of QNBC01000002.1, read as the reverse complement.
ATAGTCTCTATTTGGATTTTGCAGAGGAGATGACGGTGGATTCGATTGTCGGTCCTAACCTGTCGTTTACGCACGAGAACGGTAAGTTAAAATTATATTTTGATTCATCTTATACGGAAGATGAAACGTTAAATTTCAATATTTACTATCACGGAGATCCCTCATCCGTTTCCGATTCGGGACTTTCTTTTGCTTTTCATTCGGGTTCGGAAATAGTTTCTACACTTTCCGAACCTACAGGTGCCAAATCATGGTTTCCGTTGAAAGATGTTCCGTATGATAAAGTAATCAGCCATGTTACCGTAACGGCACCCGATACCCTATTTGCAGTTTCCAATGGTGTACTTGATTCCGTGAAATATCATTCCGGCCGTGCAACATATTATTGGAATGAACAATATCCCATAGCTCCGTATCTTATATCAATTGCTGTAACAAATTACTCTAATTTTGCAGAGATGTATTATTTTAATGACGGTGATTCAATCCCTCTTATCTACTATGTTTACCCGGAGGATTACAACAAAGCGCGGATTGATTTTTCCAATATTCCCCGTATGCTTGATTTTTACAATAGTTACTTTGGTAAATATCCCTTTGCAGAAGAAAAATACGGAATGGCGGAATTTACCTGGCGGCCCAGTATGGAACATCAAACAATCACGAGTATTAGCTACAGGATGATTACGGGTAATCACGATTACGATTATGTTTTTGCCCACGAGCTTGCTCATCAATGGTGGGGTGACCTTGTTACTTGTGGTACATGGAAAGATATATGGTTGAATGAAGGATTCGCCACATATAGCGATGCTATGTATCATCAGTATGAATATGGTGACTCCGCATTTCAGAAGAGGATGAGTGATTTTAAACATTACTATTTCATTGATGATTCTACAGTTAGATATACTGTATACAATCCGCTATACATGTGGAGAGCGACGGTTTATGAAAAGGGAGCATGGCTATTGAATATGCTAAGAGGAGTAGTTGGTAATTCCGTTTTTAAGGAAATATTGGCTAATTACAGGGAACAGTATGCCTTTTCTTCCGCAGTATCGCAGGATTTCATAGATGTATGCGAATCTACGTGTGGTTCGGATTTGAGTTGGTTTTTCACCGAATGGCTTTATAAGGCCGGATATCCCGAGTATGAGATTGCATTTAAATCGGTAGGTGATTCATCGGGTAAATTTAAGACCGAAATTTCTGTTATACAGAATCAGGATACATCGATTAATACACCCTATGTATTTGAAATGCCGATTACTTTCAGGCTATATAGCAATAACAACGATACAACTGTTCAATTTTTCGATTCATTAAGAGCGGATACTTTTTCCGTTTATACAAGTGACAGTATTATTAGTGTTGTTTTCGATCCGGATTCATTGATTTTGAAAACGGTAAATTATAAGCCGTGGGGTGTAAGTAACCCGATAATAGTTAATAGAATAGCTGAAATTAGAATGCATTATAGATCTGGAAATATATATTTTGAAGGAATCGGACAGGAGAAGTACACATATTCAATTTTTGATTTATCAGGAAGAGAGATTACGAAAGGAACAATCGTTAAGGGTAAAATTGGTCAATTAAAATTAATCCAAGGGTTCTATTTTCTGAAACTTAACAATAATCAATCGAATAATTACTTTAAGTTTGTCGTTTTAAGATGAGAGAATATACAGAACTCGAAAGGGCAAAAATAGGCATCAGGGAAGGATACGTTTCTACAATTGGAAATTTCATTTTATTTATCGTTAAACTCATTTTCGGTTTGATTTCTCATAGTTATGCTTTAATTGTCGATTCCGTTCACTCTCTTTCCGATATAATTACTTCCGTTGTTGTGATTATTGGTTTCAAAATCAGTGCAAAACCGCCTGATAAAGAACATCCGTTTGGACACCAAAGAGCGGAGAGCATTGCTACATTGATTGTTGCCGTTTTATTAATAGTAATAGGAGTGGAATTCGCAAGAGCAGGTATTTATAAAATAATTAATCCCAATATTGTAAAATCCAACATACTGTTACTTATTATCATAATATTAACAATAATCTTTAAGGAGGCTATGGCAAGATACTCTTTCCATCTCGAAGGAATTATAGGCTCTGATACATTAAAAGCGGATGCATGGCACCATAGAAGTGATTCTATTTCTTCCGTCCTTGTTCTTATATCAATAATCGCATCCTATTACAAAATTTACTGGATTGACGGGGTAATGGGAGTATTTATATCGGCCTTTATAATATTTATCGGAATTAAAATTTTAATGAAAGCTTTTAGCGATCTCATAGGAAAAGCACCTGCCCGCGAAACGGTACAAAAGATAAGAGGGATTGTTAATGAATTTGATAATATTAAGGGAGTGCATGACATTGTTTTGAACAGTTACGGAAATTTTAGAGTGGGAAGTGCCCATGTTGTAATGCCTGAATCCATGTCTTTGAAAGCAGCTCATGAAATCGTAGATAGAATTGAGAATAAAATTAAAGAGGAATTAAATATTAATATATCTATACACATAGATCCCGTTGATGAAAACGATGAACTGTACCGAAAGATTAAGGCATTTTTGGATTCTGTTTCGGAAAATAATGATGAAATTGAAGAACTTCATGATATTCACATAGTGAAACATCGAGGAATTATAAAATTATACTTTGAGGCAAAATATAAAGATGAAAAAAGCAGTATTGCAAATTCGAATAATCTGAAAGATGAGATTATAAAGCGATTTAATGACATTGATGAGGTGGAAATTGAAAAAGAACCGGAATATACATATTAATTTAGCAAAAAATATAAAAAATCGTCTTAAAAGAGACAATTTATTAAAAGAAATAATAGAAACGATTACCGAAAAAGATAATATATATATTGTAGGGGGATTTATAAGAGATATTTTGTTAAATAAAGAGACACGAGATGTAGATTTCCTTTATGATGGAAATCTACTCGATTTGCTCCGAGAAATTGCAACGAATATTCAAGGTAGCTATAGATATAACACTCGATTTATGACCGGAACACTTGAATTAAAGGGAAGAACGTTCGATTTTGCAACAACAAGATGTGAAAAATACCCTAAACCGGGGGTATTACCTGTTGTTAAATATTGCCCGTTGGAAAGGGATTTTAAAAGGAGAGATTTTACGATTAATGCAATTGTTTGGGATATTAAAAACAGTAAAATCATTGATCCCTTAGGTGGGGTAGAGGATATTTTATCCGGAATATTACGGATAACATATGAAAAAAGTTTTATTGATGATCCCACTAGAATGGTTAGGGGAGTACGTTTTGCCGGCAAGTATTTATTTAATATAGACAAGAAAACCGTAAGGTGCTATAATACTGCATTAAAAAAAGATTCTCTTTCCACTATAAGCGCAAGTCGGTTAAAGAGGGAGTTGGATTTGATTTTTATGGAAAGAAGTTTTGAAAATATCAGCTTACTGATTGAGAAAATAGGGTTATTTAAGTGTTCAAGTAAAAAATTTACTCATATTTATCCCTATTTGAATGAAAATAATATACCGCAATTTAACAGAGATTATTTTATTATGAGTTGTATTGATGATTCGAATGTAAAAAGAGCTTATCCAAGGGAATGGGACCGGTTGAACAGGATGTCAAAGTTGAATGAAGAGGGACTTTTTAATGTATACAAAAGATTCGGGGACACAGCTCTTTTGCTATATTTACTATTCAAGGGAAAAAGCGGGATTACATCGATTAATATATTAAAAAAAATAAGAAAATTCGATCGTATGAAAGTTGGTGGTATCATTAAAAAGTTTAAACCGAAGTTACCAAAATATCGTTATGTAGAAACTATAAATAAAATTGCAAATATGTATTTGGAGGGGAAATTAAAAAGTGAAAATGATATAAAAATTTATATAAACCGAATGGAGGTTTAAAATGGAGAATCCGATTCTTGAAAGGGATGTATTACCATTAAGAGAAGTAATAAAAAAATCTGTCGATGAGCATAAAGACAACATTGCTCTTCAGGTAAGAAAAGGTAAAGCATTTTCCAATATTACTTACGAGGAAATGTGGGGAAAAGTCAATGCTTTGGCAAAGAGCCTTGTAAAAACAGGTATAAAAAAAGGTGAAAAGGTTGGGCTCATAGGACCTAACAGACCGGAATGGGCGATAAGCTACCTTTCGATACATACGGCAGGTGGCGTTGTCATTCCTATCGATTCCAAATTAAAAGAAAAAGAGGTTTTGAATATTATAAAAGTTTCCGGTTTAAAGAGAATTATTACCGCAACGGATCATTTCTTTATGCTGAACGGGCTTAAAATTAACCAGAAACTCGACCTCGAAATAATTTCAATGGACGCAGACGAAGGGGTTCAAAACCTCGATGAATTAATCGGTATAGGCAAAAGATCAAGAATTGATATATGGAAGATCCCCGTTAGAAATGATGATGATTTGGCAATTCTATTCACATCTGGAACGACGGGAAAGTCAAAGGGCGTAATATTGACAAACAGAAATGTGGTTTACGATAGTCTTGCGGCGATTCGACGTTTGCACATCTATGCCAGTGACGCGTTTATTTCCATATTACCACTTCATCATACATTCGAGGCTACCTCAGGGTTCATTGTTCCTCTGATCTGCGGAGCAAAAATAACATATGCGAGAAGTCTTCGTCCGAATGAGATAATCGAAGATATCAAAGATGCAGGTATAACTGTTATGCTCGGTGTCCCTCTTTTATTCGAAAAAATATATAACGGTATAATGAACGGGGTAAAGAAACAACCCCTGGGGGTTAAGGCATTTCTCTATTCGACCATGGGAATATCATCGGCTATTGGGAAATTGACCGGAAGAAATTCCGGGAAAGTCCTATTTAAAAGCTTGAGAGAAAAGGCAGGCCTTAATTCCCTTAGAGTTCTTATTTCCGGCGGAGCGGCATTGAGGCCCGATATTGCGGAAGGCTTCAGGATGTTAGGTTTCAATATGATACAGGGATACGGTCTTACCGAAACGTCTCCAATAGCCAATCTAAATACAATGGAAGAAGGAAATATATCTTCTGTGGGGCAACCTATCGTAGGTATTGAAGAAAAAATTGTCGGAGCTAATCAGGAAGGTGTCGGGGAAATTTGTATTAAAGGTCCCATTGTGATGAAAGGTTATTATAACGATGAAGAAATGACAAATAGGGTATTGAAAGACGGTTGGTTCTATACCGGAGATATGGGATATTTTGATAAGAAAGGATACCTTTATATTGTTGGAAGGCAGAAAAATGTTATTGTAACGGAAGCAGGGAAGAACATCTACCCCGAAGAAATTGAGTATGAACTGCTGAAAAGTCCCTATATTAAAGAAGTAGTTGTAACGGGTTATAAGAACGAAAAGACCGGGAGAGAAGAGGTAAAAGCGATAGTTTATCCGAATATTGAAAATATAGAATTTTATGAAGGAAATAAAGGGAAGGAAATTACGGGGGAAACTCTGAAAGAGATAAATAAAATTATCAAGGAAGAAGTCACGAGGCTTACCAATAATCTTGCGTCGTATAAAAGGGTGAAATCGATACAATTAAGACTCGAAGAGTTTGAGAAAACAACGTCAAGGAAGATTAAAAGGTACATTGTAAATAAAAAGTAGTGAGGTGTTTTGTGAGTGGTAGTAAAAGAGACGACTTGTTGAGAAAAGTTAAACCTTTCAGAGAAATTTTACTGGATAGCGTAAAAATGTATGGTGATAAAACCGCCCTTCAGATTAGGAGAAGCGGCAAATTTGAGCGCACATCTTATAATCAGCTCTATGAAAATGCTTCGAATCTTGCAAAGATGCTTGTCAAATTAGGGGTTAAGAAAGGCGACAAGATAAGTGTCATATCAAAAAATCGTCCGGAATGGGCAATTAGTTATATCGCAATTCACTTGACAGGTGCGGTTGTTGTTCCTCTCGATCCATTGTTAAAAGAGGGAGAACTTTACAACATCATTGAAAAAGCAAAGGTAAAAATGGTTATCTGTTCGGAAAATTACATCTTTATGATGAATGGCATCAAAGATAAATTGAAAACTCTCGAGAGAGTAATATCAATGGACGAGAGTGAGGAGATCGATATTCACACTTTGATGGAAGAAGGAAATAAATTAGATATTGATTTAAGCAAAATACCTATAGATGTCGATGATTTAATGGTAATTCTTTTCACTTCCGGGACAACGGGAAAGTCAAAAGGTGTGATGTTAAGCAATAAGAATGTGGTTTTCGATATCATTTCTGCAAGTGAGGTTGTGAAGTTTTCGAATGATGATATATTTATATCCATTTTACCTCTTCACCATGTTTTTGAAGCCACCGTATCTTTTATTGGTGCGATGTATAAAGGAGCAACAATTACTTACGCAAGAAGCTATCGTCCTAACGAAATTATAGAAGACATAAAGGATTCTAAAGCTACAATTATGCTTGGTGTCCCACTTCTTTTTGAAAAAATAGCATTGGGCATACTGAAAGCTCTTGATAACCAACCTATGGGAGTAAAAGCTATTTTGAAACCTGCATTCGGAACTGTGGGATTTTTCAAGAATACAGTCGGTATAAATTTCGGCGGAACAGTGTTTGCCGGTCTGAGAGAAAAATCCGGTTTGAGCACATTACGGATTATGATATCAGGCGGAGCAGCATTAAAACCGTGGGTTGCAGATGTTTTTGAAAGATTCGGATTTCCCATATTACAAGGATACGGGCTATCGGAAGCTTCTCCGGTAACAAATGTTAATCCGTTGGATAATCCTAAGAACAGATCTATTGGTCCTGCTTTACCCGGTATAGAAATGAAAATCAACAACCCTAATAGCGACGGAGTAGGTGAGATTCTTGTGAAAGGACCGAATGTTATGATGGGGTATTATGAGGATGAGAATGAAACGGCAAAAATTCTAAAAGATGGTTGGTTATACACAGGGGACATTGGCTTTGTAGATGATGACGGTTATTTTTATATAAAAGGAAGACAAAAGAACGTAATTGTAACCGAAGCCGGAAAAAATGTCTATCCCGAAGAGATCGAAAATGAACTTTTAAAGAGTCCTTTTATTAAAGAGGTTGTGGTTATGTCGAAAATCAACGAGCGAACAGGACGTGAAGAGGTTCATGCCGTTATTCATCCCGATCTCGAGCAAATACCGTTTTATGCCGGTAAAGATGGTAAGGAAATAGCGAATGACGCTATGGACGAAATAGGGAAAATAATTAGGGAAGAGGTAAAGAAGTTAACCAATAATCTTGCAACTTATAAGAAAGTAAAAACAGTTTCATTACAACTTAAGGAATTTGAAAAAACAACGACAAAGAAGATAAAGAGATATGTATTCAAAAACCCTAAGAATTAATATAATACTGTTTGTATTGATTTTTATTGGCATATCTCAGGGATGTATCTATTATACATTCCAAAGCGGATCTTTAACAAATCTGAAAACAATTGTAATTAAACCGGTAAAGAATAATACCCTCCAGTACGGACTTGAATCTATTGTTGAAAGCGCTCTTAAGTCCGGATTCGTTAAAGACGGAAGACTATCATTGGTCAATAGTGGTGGAGATATTACCATTTCATCAACCGTGAAAACATTTAAGAAAGAAGCTTACGATTATGATGCTACGCAGAATGTGAAAAGCTACAAGATTTCTTTAACTGTTTCTGTTTTGATTGAAGGTAAGGGGTTAAAGAAAGCGATTTATAATGGAGAAATATCAGATTGGATCACTGAAGATGCAACTACATTTGACCTGGAAAAGGCAAAAGAGGATGTTTCGAAAAAAGTGTCCGATGATATAATCGAAAAAATATTCAGTTATTGGTAATCGGTGGAAAAGATCATTGAGCTTAAGATAGACAAAATTATTTACAACGGTTATTCCATTGGCAAAAATGAGGGCATAGCGATTTTTACTCGGTGGGGAGTTCCCGGAGATTTGGCTGAAGTCGAGATTGTAGAAAAGAAGAGGAATTACTATTCCGGGAGAATTGCGCAAATATTAAAAGAATCGGAAAGCAGAATAAAAGCACAATGCCCCTACTTTGAAAAATGCGGCGGATGTCATTTACAAAACATATCTTATGAAACTCAACTTGCGATTAAAGAGAGTTTTGTAAAAGAAGCATTAGAAAGATATAAAACAAACAAAAATATCAAAGTATATCCAATAATCCGCCCCGATAATATTTTTAGATACAGAAACAAAGCACAGTTACCTGTTAAAAATGAAAAAATCGGTTTTTATTCTATGAATAGTCATAAAATTGTGAGGCTAATGAATGGATGCCTGATTCAAGAAGATATAATAAGCAAGAACATCGAAATTTAAAATAAAATTGCCGCAAGAGGTGGGCTATCAAAACACATTAAACACATTGTTTTGCGAAAGGATACAGAAGGTGTATATATCATTATTATTACCGATAAATTGTTAAAGGAATTTCCAGTGGTGGAAGAATTAAAGAACATAATCGGTGTATATCAAAGTGTAAAAGAAAATAAGAGTAACAAAATAATGGGTGATCAATTTATTTATTACATGGGAGAGAAATATCTAAGGGTGAAATATTTTAATGATATTTTCGAAGTGTATCCCTGGAGTTTTTTACAAGTGAACGATGAAATGGCAGAGAAATTATATGAAAAAGCAATGGAATATATTGAACCCGATAAAAATTCGGTAGTTTTGGACGGTTATAGTGGAGTAGGAATTCTTTCGATGATAATTGCAAAAAGAGTAAAGAGGGTTTATGCTGTGGAATATGAGCCTATGTCGGTAGTGTCGCTTGGAATGAATATGCAGAAAAAGGGGATAGAGAATATAAGACCTTATCAGGGAGACATTGAAGAGGTATTAGCAAAGAATAGGAAAATAAAATTTAACAGAGTTATAATTGATCCACCGAAAAAGGGGCTTACCGAAGGGGTAATAAGAGAAATAATCAGAAGAAGACCGGAAAGGATAGTTTATATATCATGTAACCCGCAAACGTTAGTGAGAGATTTGGATAGATTTATTTCTATTGGAAATTATAAATGCAGAGCTATTCAACCATTTGATATGTTCCCGCAAACATTCCATCTGGAAAATATAGCGGTTTTGGAATCAAAGAGATAGTGTTTATCATTACAAAACAATAAACCGTTTCCTGATTAAATTGTATTAGAAATGGCTTAATTTTAAAGAGGATATATCTGGAGATGGTTGTTTTTTACATTATTTTCTATCATATG
>QNBC01000001.1 GCA_003641665.1 candidate division TA06 bacterium | reverse complement strand
TAAAATAATCGGTGATAGAATCGGAATGCCCTCGGATGTACTTGATATGTTCCGATGGATCGAAGAAGAAACCGCTAACAATACGGGACTTAATCTTCTCCTTGCTATAAATTACGGTGGAAGAGTGGAAATCGTGAACGGAGTTAAAAGGATAATCGAAAGAGGTATCCCTTCCGATGACTTGTCTCCGGAATTATTTGAGAAATACCTATACACAAAAGACATTCCCGATCCTGACCTCGTTATCCGAACAAGCGGAGAGATGCGTATTTCAAATTTCCTCCTCTGGCAAATTGCATATTCGGAATTTTATTTTACCGACATTTTATGGCCTGATTTTTCTAAAGAAGAATATAAAAAGGCAATAGAAGATTATTCACATAGAAAGAGGAGATTCGGTGGAATCTGAAAAAATACCGGTAAAGAAAAAGTTCAATAAGAAAGAACTCACATTAAGGTGGTTAACCGCAATATTTTGGATTCCTCTCATTATTTACATCATCTACCTCGGATCATACTTTTATGCCACATTCGTTATTCTTCTCTGCGCATTCACATCCTACGAGTTTCTTAAAATATTGGAATATAAAAACATGGCTCCACACAAACTGTTCGGTGCAATCATGGGGGCTGTAATTGTAATAACAATGTTCTACAGGAGTTATTTTTTCCTATTTCTAACTCTTGCAACGGGGTATCTCGTTATAAGTATATTCGAATTGGCACGAAAAAAAGCCGATAAACCCATATATCACATTTCTTCAACGATAATGGGGGCGTTTTTTATTCCATGGCTTCTCGGGCATCTTGTTTTTCTAAGAGAATTACCGAGAGTTTTTAACCTGCCATACATAAATGGTTTTTATTTCACATTACTTCCATTTCTCATGGGATGGGGAGGTGATTCGGGTGCTTATTTCATAGGAATAGCTTTTGGCAAACACAAACTTCTCCCACGGGTTAGTCCTAAAAAATCGTGGGAGGGAGCTATCGGAAATGTCGTCTTTACAATTGTAGCTGTTTTGCTTATTAAGCTACTGTCGGGTAATTTGCTTAATTATTTTGATGTTTTTACAATAGGTATATTCGGATCGATACTTAGCCAAATCGGGGATCTTACCGAATCATTGATAAAAAGGGATATTGCCATCAAAGATTCGTCAAAATTTTTACCGGGACACGGTGGGCTTTTGGATCGTTTCGACGGTTTTCTTTTTATGGTTCCCTTCGTTTATTACTATCTTTACGTTAAACTTGTGATAATGTTATGAAAAATATAGCATTGCTGGGAGCCACCGGTTCCATTGGCAAAAGTACAATCGAAGTAATCGAACAATACAAAGAACAGTTTAATCTCTATGCTGTTACATGCAATAAGAATACGGTGGTATTGGATTCGATTCTAAGCAGATTTGCTCCTCGTTTTGCCCTTATTAGCGATAAAGAAAGATGCCATTATTACAAAAGCACATACAGTGGAAAAACGGAAATTCTTTGCGGTAATGATGCAATGTCACGGATCATCGCTTCCGAAGACATTGACCTCTTTGTAAATGCAATTTCAGGATTTGCCGGGACACTTCCCACGTTGGAAATATTAAAGAGGAAAAAACGTATTGCTCTTGCCAATAAAGAATCCGTTGTTGTTTTCGGTAACCTCATAACAAAAGAACAATACAAATATATCATCCCCGTTGACAGTGAGCATAACGCCATATACCAATGTCTTTCGGGAGAAAGACCCGATAATATCAAAAGGATTATACTAACGGCATCAGGAGGCCCTTTTTTTAAAAGACAAAATCTCAATGGGATTAAAGTCGACGAAGCACTAAACCACCCGACATGGAGTATGGGAAAAAAAATAACTGTGGACTCCGCAACAATGATCAATAAAGGATATGAAATCATCGAAGCCCATCACCTCTTCGATCTTCCGGTAGATAAAATTGATGTGTTAATACATCCGCAATCGATAATTCACTCTCTCGTAGCGTTTAAAGATAATTCCGTTAAGGCACTTTTGAGTATCCCCGATATGAAATTGCCCATTGAATATGCTCTTTTCGAGGGGGAAAGATGCAATTCCGTAATTAGCGAATTAAAACTGGAAGAGATCGGACATTTGGATTTCTATAAACCTAATGAAACAGTATTCAAGGGACTTTTGATTGCTCGGGAAAGTGCTAAAACTGGGGGGACATTGCCTGCCGTTTTAAATGCGGCGGATGAAGCCGCCGTTGAACGATTTTTAAAGGGAGATATAGAATTTTTAGATATAATTAAAATAGTTGAAAAAACCATTAATGCTCATGCAGTAGTAAAAGACCCGAGCATTTACGATATAATAGAAGCAAATAACTGGGCTTATAATTTCGCCGAAGGAGTGATTTTATGAACATAATAATTACAATAGTGTTGGGACTTCTGGGCTTTTTAGTGCTTGTAGCAAGTCATGAACTTGGACATTTTACATTTGCAAAATTGTTTGGAATCAGGGTTCCGACATTTTCCATAGGGATGGGACCGAGACTGTTCGGTTTTAAGAAAAACGGCACCGATTATGTGTTTTCACTCTTTCCCATAGGAGGATATGTTCATGTTTACGGTATGGAGAAAGGGGAAATGAACGGAGAACCGGACGAATTTCTAAGCAAATCGCTATTGAAGCAATACCTTGTAATCTTTGGCGGTCCGCTATTTAGTTTTCTGTTCGGATTTCTCTTATTTTACGGTTCCATTCTTTCCACAGGTGTCAGTGTCATACAAAACGCTCCGATTTCAGTTTCCGTAACAAACGTTGATTCTGTACCATTTCTGAATAACGATAGTATAATAAGTGTCAACGGAAAGAAGGTTGTCTACTGGGATGATGTTTACAAGTACGCAAAGGAGAATGAAAATAACACATTTCAGGTATTCAGAAACGGCAATGTGGTGAACATAACACTCCCGAAAACCAAGTTTAGCATGCTTGGCAACATAAGCCCTGTAATTCCAGCCGTAGTGGGCCAGGTGGAGAAAAACAGCGCAGCATTTAAAAGCGGACTTAAGCGGGGAGATAAGGTACTTGCGGTAGATTCAACCGATATCAGGGATTGGAATAACTTCGTTTCAATAATTAAAACCAAAGCCGGACAAAAAGTAGGGTTAAAAATCCTCCGCGGGAATGATACACTCCATTTGTTCGTTGTTCCAAAGGAACAGAAAGGTCTTGATCACGATACAATTGTAACTTACGGAGCAATCGGTGTTATGGTAAAAACTCCAAAGATTGGAGTTAACCCGATTTATGCCATATCTCTCGCATACGATCAATCGATTTCTTCGATAAAATTAATCGGTTATCAACTCAAACTCCTCATTGAGAAAAAAGTTTCTCCCAAAATGCTTGGTGGCCCCGTATCGATTGTCAAACTCACAGGGGATTATGCAAATTGGGGTATGGCGGCACTTATCGGTTTCATAGCATTTATCTCAATCAATTTAGCTCTGATAAATATCCTTCCATTTCCACCACTGGACGGAGGACAAATGGTTTTATTTACATTCTACAGAATTTTCGGTGAAAAAATGTCCGAAAAAATAATGATGGTTATCGAATACACCGGGTTCGCTCTCATCATTTTGCTGATGCTATATGTTACATACAATGACATTATAAGGCTTTTTCATAAGTAATGAGGCTTGACACGTGTCGAATAAATTAATAGAATGGTCATATATGAAAAAATGCATTCTTTTTTTATTACTTATTCCATTAGCCGTTTATGGAACAGAGTATGCAGGAGAATACTATAACCTTCCTTCATCCGCAATTACCGTATCGTCGGGAAATAGTATTTTCTTTTCCGATCTCCCCGTCGTCTTTGCGATTTCCCCTGTGAATATAACACCTGACGAAAACAGATTCATCTCGTACAATCATATTTCGGCTTCCGGTCTTTTCAACGACGATAACCTGATTTTTTCAACGGGAAACAGTAGCAACCGTGTTTCCTTTATGTTAAAACTATTTCATTCCGGAGGGATTCCCATTACGGTTCTTCCCGACACAACGGACACAATAGGTCCTAATAATCAACCCATAGTGGATCATTACGCTTCATACAATCACAGCAATCTGCTTTTAAATTATTCAAAAGCGATTAATCGCCATCTATCCGTAGGGTTTAATATAAGGGCGGACTACATAGGCTTTGAAAATGCAACCGGTTTCGGCATGGGAATTGACGGTGGCATCAGATACACTCCGGACAACAAGTTTTACTGCGCTCTCGGTGTGAAAAATATTTCGACAACAGTGATTTTCTGGAATAACGGAACAAAGGATGTCGCATATCCGGAAACACAACTCTCTCTTGGATACAGCTTTCATGTCGCCGGTAATAGACTCAATACATACATAGGACTGCCATTCCATTTCGACAACAGAGGCACTAGTGATCAATTCCACTACGATTCGATAAGTTTCGATCTCAACGCCGGATTGGATTTCTTCATTTCCAATATATTCCGTTTATCAATGGGCATTTACCAGAATAATCCTACAATGGGAGCTGGATTCTCATACAAACGGTTTATGCTTGACTACTCGTTCTTCATCAATAATGAACTGGGAGCAGGCAATATTATTACCGTTTCATATAAATTTTGATGATTCTTTTTATTATAGTTGTCGCACTCATCCCAGGACTTTTCTGGCTGTTCTATTTTGCCGGGAAGGACAGGTATGAACCGGAACCCCCTCTATTTTTAATCTATGCTTTCATAGCAGGAATGATTGCAATTTTACCCGCCGATGTTACCGAACTTTTATTTAAGAAAATAATTCTCAACCGATACATTTTTTATATCGTTGTTGTAGGGTTATCTGAAGAATTTTTCAAATACCTTTCTGTCCGTTTAACCATTTATTCGAATAGAGAATTCAATGAACCGATTGACGGTATCGTTTACAGCACTGCAGCCGCACTCGGTTTTGCAACCGTTGAAAATATGCTCTATATGTTTACCATGGGTTGGAAAGTTATTTTTATAAGGTCCATTCTTACGACACTGGGGCATGTGGTATTTTCAGCACTTTGGGGTTATCCGCTATACAAGACAAAGATGACAGGGAAAAAACACTATGTGGTAACCGGCATACTTCTCGCGGCTCTATTTCACGGACTCTATGACATATTTATTTCCAGCAAATATTTGATAAGCATATTCATCGCAATAGCGATAGTGGTTATTCTTTATTTTATAATGAATAGGGAGATGAAAGAAATGGAAAAGGAATCTCCCTTTAGAAACGATGCTTAAGATTGACACTGATGTTAAATATGTTAAGGGCGTAGGTCCCAGAGTATCTAAAATACTGTCTCGTATTAATATTAAAACCGTTGAAGACCTGCTTTTTCACATACCCGTTCGATATGTGGACAGAACAAACATAAAAAAAATAAAAGATATTACTATCGGAGAACAAACGACTCTTGTCGGGACAATTCTCGACAGATCCCTTAGACGCACCGTTAGGGGAAAAATCGTCGGTGAATTTCTTTTCTCTGATGGCACGGGAAATATAAAACTTCTGTTTTTCAACCAACCCTATCTTAAAAATGTACTAAAAAAGGGAACTCATCTCATAATTTTCGGAAAAATCGATTTTTTTAAATCGTACCAGATAATCCAACCGGAATTTGATGTGATTGACAAACAAGAAGGGAGTTCTAAAGAAAATTTCGGAGGCATAATACCGGTATATCCTCTGACAGAAGGGATTTCTCAAAAATATTTGAGAAAAATTATTAGAAATGCGATTGATAATACCGACCTTTCTTCTTACAATATACTTGATAATAAAATCCTACACGATTGCTCTGTAATACAGCTCAAGGATGCACTTCTACGAGTTCATACGCCCAATAGTGTGGATGAGGGAATCGGGGCAAGGAAAACAATCGCATTTTACGAATTTCTCTTTATACAAACATATCTCGAACGGAGAAAATTTAAAACCAAGGCTGAAGGGGGAGTATATATCAAAAAATCCGATTTTACGGAGAAATTTATTACAAAACTCCCGTTTAAATTAACAGGCGCTCAAAAGAGGGTCACCGAAGAGATATTGGAAGATATGCAGACGGGAAAGAGGATGGCTCGACTTTTACAGGGAGATGTCGGCAGCGGAAAAACGATCGTGGCTTTAATTTCGGCTTTAAATGTCATAAAAAGCGGCTATCAGGTTGCATTCATGGCTCCAACAGAGATTCTCGCAAATCAGCACTATCGAAAGATCGTCAAATATCTGCAAAATAGCGATATTAATGTGGAACTTCTGACAGGCGGATTAAAAACTTCGGAGAAGAAGACAATAAAGGAGAATTTAACCTCCGGAAAAACAGATATTGTCGTAGGAACGCACGCCCTTATTGAGGATGATGTTGTCTTTCGGTCGTTAGGTCTTGCCATTATAGACGAACAACACCGTTTCGGAGTGGAACAACGCTCGAAACTCCTCAACAAGGGGAACAATACCCATCTTCTTGTTATGACAGCAACACCCATACCCAGATCTCTGGCGATGACACTTTATGGAGATCTCGATATATCCGTTATAGACGAAATGCCCCCCGGAAGAAAAGAGATCGTTACAAGGTGGATAAAAGATGATAAAAGATTCGAACTCTACGATTTTATAAAGAAACGTATAAACGAAATGGGTGACCAGGTTTATGTAATCTACCCTCTCGTGGAAGAATCGGAAAAATTAGACCTGAAATCCGCAACACTTATGTTCGAAGAAATTAAAAAGTACTTCTCCGATATCAAAGTGGGATTAATTCACGGAAGGATCAATTCGGGAGAGAAAGAAGAAGTAATGAAACGGTTTGCAAAGGGAGAAATAAAAATTCTCGTAGGCACTACGGTAATTGAAGTGGGAATAGATGTTCCGAACGCAACAATCATGGTGATAGAACACCCGGAGCGATTCGGTCTTTCACAACTGCATCAGCTCAGGGGGCGTATAGGAAGAGGAGATAAAAAATCCTTTTGCATTCTTATTACCGATAGATTTGTAAGTGATGTCGCCGTTAAACGGCTGAAAATCATGGAGCAAACAAAAAACGGTTTTAAAATAGCCGAAGAAGACCTGAAATTAAGGGGACCGGGAAATATTTACGGAACAAGACAACACGGCATGCCGGATTTTAAAGTTGCTAATATTATTGAAGATGCCGATATGCTCATGAAAGCAAGGGAATGTGCCAAGAAAATAATTGATTATGATAGAGATTTGAAGTATAATAAGTTATTGGACAGATTTGAAGGTATAGATAGATACTATAGAATCGGATAGGAGGATTTATGAGGAAGTTTATTTTTCCCATGATAGCAATAATGATTATATTAACGGGATGTTCTACAAAACCAAAAATGTTACCTGCCGGCGGTGGAGAAAATTATGTCGTAATTGTTCAGAAGGAAAACCAATATGTCGATTTCGAGAAAACATACAAAGAGATTTTCAATAAAATAATCTACACACCTCAACCGGAACATAAAATAAAATTTACCGATATTCCCTCGGATAAACTATACCGCTATAAATTACAAAAGAATCTTCTTTTCGTGGAAGACCTGGCGGGTGATAACGGGAATATGGATATTATCAAGCAATTTCTTACCGATGCTGATCTTGCAAAAGTCAGGAACGGGACACAAAAGATATTCGGTTTCAAAGACCCGTGGGCAAAATATCAATACATTCTCATCGTCATGGGAGTCGATCAAAAGGATCTTAATAATGTCCTTTTACAATACAAAGATCTGATATTCCAGTATTATATAAGCGCTGCAATGAAACGGTTACTGGAAATAAATACTATTAAAGGATTGGATCAGAAGGCAATCAGAAAAATGAAAGGATACGGAGGATTTGAATTCAGCCTTCCGAAAAACAAATATATACACATCATAGAAAACGGAAAGGCGGGCATAATGGGCTATATTCGTCACAATCCGGACAGGATGATCGTTATTGCCTGGAAAGACAGTGTCGATATGCCTGAAGTAAGCGCAACCTCGCTATTCGCCTTTCGTAATAGAATATTTAAGGATTTTTTCCAGGGAGATAGTGTTCTCGTCAAATATAAGGGCATTAAATATTCGTCCGGTGTCGATACCGTCTGGAACGGAATGAAAGTTTTCAAATACCACGGATTATGGCAAAATAGCAAACTCATAATGGGAGGTCCCTTCGGCGGATATGCACTTTATCATAATGGATATTTTTATATGATTGATTATAATGTAGCAAATCCCGGAGAAGATAAATTCCCTTTAATTTTAGAAATGGAAGCATTACTCTCAACATTCAAATTTGTCAAATAAAACGGAGGAGATATGGGCAAAAAGAAAGTAAAAATTAACTCTAATACAGAGCAAATAGAGATTTATCCTTCATTTAACCCGAAATACGAAGAAAAACTTTATCTTGCTATTATATTTTTGATTCCCTTAATTTATTTTTTCAAAGCTCTCTCCCCTTCCAACATACTTTTCGGGAGTGACTGGATGACAGCAGGTTATGCTCTCAGGGATTTTATACACTACTCCGTTACTCACTACCATCAGTTTCCTCTGTGGAATCCTTACGTATTCGGAGGAATGCCTGTTATCGATGCATTTTATGGGGATCTATTTTATCTGACCACTCTTTTTCGTCTTTTCATACCTACCCATGTTGTCTGGTCATACAGCATAATCCTACATGTAATGCTGGCCGGCTTCTCGACTTATTATCTTCTGAAGGAGATGGGTTTATCAAAAAAATCATCCCTCATCGGTGCAATAATTTATATGACCGGGGGAAGCATTATCTCTCAAGTTTATCCCGGTCACGATGGCAAAATATATACCTCTGCTTACATCCCTCTCATGATTCTCATGACATTAAAGGGTATACGAACCGAGAGAATCACATATTTTCTCTTATTTTCCCTTTTCCTGGCATTCTCTCTTTTAGGAGGCCACCCTCAAATTACATACATGTTTTCTCTGATCTATTTTGTTACAGTAGTCGTATACCTCATTAATCTTTTCTCTAAAGATAAACGAAAAGCGACAAAACAATTTATATTATTCGCCATTACGGCACTTATCTTCGGCGGGCTTATTGCATGCCAGTATTTACCCGTTTTTTCCTACATAAAATATGCAGTAAGAGGGACAGAGAGGGGATATGCTTATTCGACCTCCTGGTCCCTCCCTACTTCCGAACTTACGAGTCTTATCGTTCCCCAATTTTCGGGTATTCTAAACAATTACTGGGGAGAAAATTTCTTCAAGTTGGATTCACAATATCTTGGCATTTTCCCTATATTCACATTGATTCCTCTGTTCTATTACAGAAAAAAATGGGACAAGTACGTTAAGTACTTTTTCGGAATTGCCATTCTCGGTATTTTGCTTGCTCTGGGCGGACATACACCATTTTACAGGCTTGTTTACCTCATTCCCGGCGTAGCAAAATTCAGAGCACCGAGCATGTTCTTCATTTTTGCCCATTTTTCTCTATCTATTCTTGCCGCTTATGTTTTACAGTATATAATTGATGATGATAATAAAGGTAAATTTTTGAATTTCCTTTACAAAACATTGGGAGCAATAACCGCTATTTTCCTCATTGTGCTTATTGCACAAAATGGGCTATATTCCTCCCTTTACAATCATTTCAAAAATGTATATTCATCTCTTATGCCACAACAGCAACTCATACAAAAATTGAATAACTTCAAGAACAACTATCCTTCATTTATTTCGGGAATGGTTTTTAATTTCATTATTCTTGCTATTATGATAGGAATTCTAATCGGTTTTGAGAAATGGAAAAAGGGATTTTACTATCTGTTTTTTGCTCTTGTATTTCTACTCTTTCTTGATACGTACAAGATAAATAAAAACTATGTTAGTGTAGAACCTTTCAGTCAATTTAATACGAAATCATCCGTTACCGAATATCTGATTCAACAAAAAGGTGTTTTCAGAGTGTTACCTCTGTTTTGGCAACATTCAGGAGATGATTATCTTATGCAGTACCATCTCGAAAGTGCAGGGGGAGCCGGTTCCAACCAGTTGAAAAGTTATCAGAAATTGATCGGAGCGGAGCATACGGTTATGTTTAATCCGATGAACCTGATGGATAATAATATTGCAGCTCTTATAAACGCAAGATACATCATCTCTCCGAATTTACCACCGGATGATGAATTAAAAAGATATCCTCCTCAAACACGCGTTTTAATCAACCGACTAAAATTATTTACGGAGAAAGACTCCATGAAACCACGTGTGGCTTCGTTCCAGCGCTTCAGTATTTTTTACAATAAAAGGGCTTTGAACCGATTTTCCATTATAAATAAGGTGATAAAAGCAGATGATAATACGGCTCTGTCACTACTAAAATCCCCGGATTTCTCTTTAGTTGATAGCGCAGTTGTATCATCAAATATAAATATTCGGAACAACGGTAAAGGCTCCGTAACGGTGGAAAAATACACTCCCAACAGGATAATACTCAATGTAAATACCGACAGCACAGCTCTTCTTCTCGCATTAAATAACTATTATCCTGCATGGAAAGCAAAAATAGACGGTAAAAAATCGGAGGTTATAAAAGCGGACTTTTCATTTCAGGGGATAGTAATCCCTGCAGGTAATCATAAAGTGGAACTTTATTTCAGTTCGATTTATGAAAAGATCGGATTGTGGATTTCTTTGTTGACACTCATATTTCTTTTTGCTACAATTATTTTAGATGTATTTTGGATAAAATTTAAGAGGAGGTAATATGCATAAAAGGATTACATTCCTGGTTTTTATTATTTTTGCACTGATTTTGTCATCATGTGTAAAAGAGAAAAAGATAGAAATTTCAGGAGAAAAAGGTGCTACAATTGTAATTGGGGTTCCGGAAGAACCATCCAAACTCAATCCGTTGTATCCACCACTTTCCGGGGAGAATTACATTGTTAACAATTTATTTTTACCTTTGCATGAAATCGGGCCGGACGGTGATATAGTACCTGTTTTAGCTTCGAGTTGGGAATATGGAGAAGATATGAAGTCCATAACATACTATCTCAAAAAGAATCTGAAATGGTCGGACGGTAAACCGATAACTGCCGATGACATTGTTTTTACATTTAATGCAATGAAAGATCCCAAAAATGCATATCCCAATTTGTCGCAGATTCAATATATAAAGAATGTGGAGAAGATAAACGATTATACCGTTAGATTCTATTTCAGTATCGTATATTCGGATGAGTTGTTCGATTCCAACATAAGACCTCTTCCGGCTCATCTTTTCAAAAATACCGCCGAGGTTAAAAACTCTAAATACAATTTTGAGCCTGTGGTAAACGGTCCTTTTAAACTCAGCAAATGGCAAAAGGGTAATTATATCGAATTAACGCAGAATAGCGAATTTAAGCTCTATAATCCAAATCCAAGAAATATCGTTTTCGTATTCTACAAAGATTATGATCAGGCTGTAGAAATGCTTAAAAAGGGAATTTATGATATTGCAATCGGACTCCCCCCGAAATATTACATCACGGTAAAGGATAATCCCCTATTATCTACCAAAAAGGAGCTTGGAAACAGTTACACTTTTATTGGGTGGAATCTTGAGAAACCTTTATTTTCAGAAAAGGAAACACGAAGAGCACTTACTATGTCGATCAACAGAAAAATGATTATTGATTCTCTTTTGAACGGACTCGGAGATATTGCCGCAGGCCCCATACCTCCATCTTCATGGGCGTATGATAAAAACTTAAAACCGTTACCTTACTCAGTTCAAAAAGCTGTTTCCTTACTGAATCAAAAAGGATGGAAAAAGAGAAGAAATTCGAGATGGCTTACGAAAAACGGGAAAAAATTCCAATTCGAACTTCTCGTCAATAAAGAAAATAGTTTTAGAATTACCCTTGCCAATATGATAAAGAATCAACTTGCTGCTGCGGGTATAAAGGTAACCGTAAAAGTAGTCGACGGAAACACCTTTATAACAAGGCTTCTTATGAAAAATTACGATGCTTTTATAATGGCTTGGAATGTCAGCGAAAAGTTGAATATGCTTCCTATCTGGTCTTCCGATCCTCAAATCGGTAAATACAATCTTGTCGGATATAAAAATCCCAATATTGATAATTATATAAGGAAAGCAACGGAAACGCTTATAGAAAGTGAAGCTAAACATTATTGGGATCTTTTTCAGGAACAGATTTCTGCCGATCAACCCTACACATTCCTATTTGTCGGCAACAAAATAACAATTGCAAACAAGAGGATTAAAGGACTTGATATATTTAATAAGCAGAGAGATGCCTTGAGTAACCTGGCGTACATTTGGATACCGTCATCAATGAGGGTCAAATTTGATATAGCATCTATTATGCCTCAGCAACAAACGAAATCCCAACAGAATATAAATGAAAGCAAGGTAACCGCTTCGCAGAACGCAAGTGCCTCTAAGACCAAAAAAGAGGTAATAGCAAACCCCGAACAAATACTTGAAGCAGCTGCAAAAAAGACCACTACAAAGAAAACTACTACCGAGAAAAAAGATACATCTGAGAATGCCAAAATAGCAAAGAAAGATACAACTAAAGCCAAAGAAGCCGAAAAGGTAATTATTGTTCAACCAAGATTGAAAAAACTGGTTCAACCCGAATATCCGGAAGCTGCAAAAGCAATCGGAGCAGAAGGTATGATTTTCGTTCAGGTTACAATAGATGTCAATGGGAACGTTAAAAATGCAAGAATTATACGAGGCTTCAACAATGATGCATGTAATAAAGCTGCTATTAGCGCTGCAATGAAATCCAAATGGTATCCAGGAACACGCAATGGAAAACCTATTGAAATGAAACAAACTATACCATACAGGTTTACAGCCGAATAATAAAAAAGGGGAGCTTTCGCTCCCTTTTTTTGTGGCAGTTTATGAACATAAACAATAGTAATTCCATTTTATATAAATTTCGATTTAAAACTATAATATTCTTGACAACATATCATAAATAATGATATAAGATAATATATGAATTTTGGAAGAAAGTATTATCCTAAAAAGCACAACTCACCTTTCATGAGACCATGGTGGTGGTTTTTGTTATTATTTATAGCAGTATTGTTTCTATTGAAATATCTTTCCAGATTTATTACTATGTGAATTTAAGGAGGTGTTAAATGATTAATTTGGAGTTTAATTTCAAAGATGTTTTTCGAGCACCGCGATTAGGTTTTAGTACTAAAAAAATAGCTATATCCGTAATAGGTTTCTATATGGCATTGATTGGTTATGCTGTTTTTTCATATCTCGCCTTTCTAACATCCGGATTCGGATTTAGGGAAATATGGAGAACTTTTAGATACATACCATATCCTACAATCGGAATCAATTTGGCGTGGTATTCATGGATATTGTGGATAATCGGTGCCATTTGGGCTGTCATTTCCATTTTTATAATCATCACCGCAATATCAAAGATAACATTCGAATCACTGAGGGGTAATGAATTTTATGAGATGAAAGAGAGTCTTAAATTTGCCTTTAAGAACCTGAATACTCTTGTATTAACGCCGTTTACCCTTATTGTATTCATTGCAGTTCTCCTTTTTATTGGTATATTTATGGGACTAGTGGGTAGAATCCCATATTTCGGACAGATGTTTATTGGGTTGATGGGATTATTCCTCTTTCTCGGTGCGCTTCTTGTAGTGTATCTCATTATCGTTCTGGGAATCAGTCTTATAACAACTCCTACAATAGTCGCCGTAACAAAAAATGATACCTTCGACACATTGTTCGAAGTATTCAGCGTTTTAAACGACAGAACATGGGATTTTCTGGCTTACAACATATTTCTTGCTTTCCTCGTGGGAATAGGAACATCGGTATTTTATTACTTTATGACTGCAGCTATTAAATTAACACATTGGGCACTATCTTTGTGGCAAGGTCCAAGAGGTTGGTGGGAAACAATATTTAATAACGGACTCGCTTATCTACCTGATTTTTTACGTAATGGAGCCTATTTTGGAAGAGCCAATTGGGCTGAAATCATAGGTGCGTTTCTCATTGGGTTGTGTTTTTACACTCTTTTCTTCATTGTAGCGGGCTATGGTATTTCCATCTTTTCAGCAGGTGAAACAATTATATACACTATTCTTGTTAAAAGAAAAGATGAAAGAAACCTTCTCGAGGAAAAAGAAGAAGAAGAGGAGGAAGAGTTAAAAGAAGAGAAACTATCAGTGGAAGAACCGAAAAAGAAAACTACAAAAACTAAAACTGCAACCAAAAAAACAACAAAGGCAAATAAAACTACCAAGGCTAAAAAGGCTACTGCTAAAACTAAAACCAAAAAAGATGCAAAAACAACAAAGGCAAATAAGACTACCAAGGCTAAAAAGACTACTGCTAAAACTAAAAAAGAAATAAAGACAACAAAGGCAAAAACTACAAAAACTAAAACTACAACCAAAAAAACAACAAAGAAGTAATATTGATAAAGATTCGTAAAATAATAAATGAAGCCTCGAACATTAATGCGGGGCTTCCCATAAAACAGCAATCTAATCTTGACATTAATTTTGCTATGTGCTATAAGTTTAGTATGTATATGTAAATGGGAGGTAAAATATGAAAAAGGTTTTAATCCTTGTTTTCCTGAGCCTAGTAATAGCATTCGTAGGTTGTAACAAAACAACAATTGATTTTTCTTTAAATTCAACATTCTCCTTGAAATCAGTAGTTTTAAAAATTGATACTTCTTTGACAGCTGCTCCGTATTTGGCAGACACCGTATATGTCAGTTGGGCAATTGAAGAACCTACACAGGGAGAAGGTCTCGCAATATTCAAATCAACCGATTCAACGAATTTCCCTGCTACCCCGGAATCATCGTATATCTACGGAAGAATAAATTCTTATACTGATGTAGATAATGTTATGCCCGGCGATAACTACTTTTATCGTTTGACTCTTCCCACAAGCGGTGATACAGCGATTGTTTATACTCTTGAAGCAAAGCTGAGAGATACAATACATGTATTATCACCTGTACCCACAGTTGATACTGCGTTTCCCGCAGACACAACAACCGGAGATACAATTATGCCTGATACTCTTACCATTCAGTTTGTCGCTTCCGGTGATGTGGAAACATATTCCGTTGACATAGGTTACATTGATACTACGACAAATCAGTATAAGGCAATTTGGATGAGACAAGGCATTACCGGTTTTGCCGATGCGGATTCTTTCCCTTATACCGTAGGAACAGGAGCGGATGACGTTGTTTACAGTGTTGATACAAACAATGATACACTTTTCACTTTGAATTTTACAGGAGCGGATCTAACAGCCAGTGAACTGATTACTAAACCTAATCAAGTATATATCGTAAGGATTCAAGCTCAATACCCCAATGAACCTGTTACAGATCCTAACGTTCTTTCTTTAACTGTTAATAACACATCAATGAGATGGACTGCGTTTAAAACAGCACCGTAAGATTATAAACTTAGAATATAAAAAAGCGGAGATTTTATTCTCCGCTTTTTTATTACTTGATTTTTTTATAATATTCTTTTAGAATCCCATATATGGATGAGAAAACTATTCTTCTTATAACCTTTTTAGCAACCTATCTTATTATTATAACATCTGAAAAGATCAGTGCCGTATTTAGTAAATTCCCTCATTTACAAAGAATATTTATCTATAAAGGAATTATTATATGGATATCACTGCTTTTATTGATTTTACTAAGAATAGTTTCCCCTGCAAATATAATAAATTACACCCACTGGGATATAATCTGGCTGTTTCTCGGAACTATGGTTATTGCGGAAGCATTTATACTTTCGGAAATTCCCGAATTGTTAGCTAATCAACTCCTGAAATTTTCAAATTCACTTGTTTCGGCAATTATAATCCTAAGTGCTTTTGCGGGTTTTATATCTATATTCTGCGAGAATGTTGCAACAGTTCTTATTGTAGCTCCAGTAGCATTCGAAATAGCAAGGAAGATGGATGTCTCTCCAGTTCCTTTGATTATTTCCATCGCAATAAGTTCCAATCTCCAGGGAGCGGCTCTTTTAATCGGAGATCCACCTAGCATGATTCTGGCAAGTTTTAATAACATGAACTTTATGGATTTTATTGTATATAACGGCAAACCTTCTATGTTTTTTATAATGGAGACTGCTGCTGTAGTTTCTCTTGTTGTTTTATATATCATTTTCAAACGGTTAAATAAGAAAATAAAAGTCGAGAGTAAAAAAATCGGTGTCGATGTGTTTCCCGGTATAATTCTTGTTTTATTTATAATAACGATTTCATTGGGTATTGTTTCTCCGGGAACGACTGCAATGATTTATGCATTGATCTCTTTCCTCTGGATATTTTACAGAAAAAAGAAGGAGGGATTTAAAATAGCAAAAAAACTCGATTACGACACTGTTTTCTTCCTTATAGGTGTTTTTGTTTTTACCGGTGCACTTGAACATTACGGTATTCTTACAAGCATTGCACTCTGGTTTAAACAGGTTGCAAACGGGAATGTTTTTGTGACCTTCACCATTTTAGTCTGGGGATCCGTTATTGTCTCCGCATTTATAGATAATGTTCCCTATGTGGCTGCAATGATGCCCGTAGGTATAACACTGGCAACAATGTTGGGTATACCCCCTTCTCTTTTCTTATTCGGTATAGTAATTGGAGCTTCCGTAGGTGGTAATATAACTCCTATAGGTGCATCTGCAAACATTGTAGGGGTGGGATTATTGAGAAAAAGACACTATACGGTAAGGTTTTTCGATTTCTTTAAAATTGGTCTTCCTTTTACTTTTTTCAGCGTTCTTACTGCGTACATATTACTCTGGTTGATCTACGGTATAAGATAATAATTCCGCTCTTACCACTGATAAATACTTTACTCTCTTGACATACAATAAAATTTTCTGTAATATATGCTCTATATTAATTGATACGGAGGTAAAAAAATGAAAAGAACTTTTCAACCGAGCAATAGACGTAGAAAAAGAAACCACGGTTTCAGAAAAAGGATGAGCACTGCAAGCGGAAGACGAGTAATTAATCGCAGAAGAGCTAAAGGGAGAACAAAATTATCCGCATAATGGCTGGTGGTAATACCTATCCCAAATCACTTAGACTTAGAAAAAATAGCGAATTCCGAGCAGTTTTTCTTCATGGACAAAGATATGTTTGCGGTAGCATATCGGTTTTTGCTTTGAAAGAAAAAGAAAAAAAGATAGGTATATCGGTCTCCTCTAAAAAATTGAGAAAAGCTGTTGAGAGAAATCGGGTAAAAAGGATACTTAGAGAAATAGTGAGAAAAGAGAAAAATTCAATTCCCAATAATTTACATTTAGTTTTCCTTTACAATAAACGAGAAGTACCAACTTATGCAGAAATACATAAAGATGTTAAATACCTTTTTCAAAAATTGCAGTAATATTTTAAAGAAAATCATCGTAATTCTAATCAGAATATACCGCGCAATGATCTCCCCTTATTTGCCCGGACAGTGTAGATTTACCCCCACTTGCTCGCATTATTCAGAAGAAGCTATAACGAAATACGGAATAATAAAAGGTGGATTCCTTTCCATAAAGAGAGTTTCCAAATGCCATCCGCTCCATCCGGGCGGATATGATCCGGTACCTTAGGAGGTAATAATGGATTTGAATAAAAGAATGTTGATAGCACTTGTTCTTATAACAGTAATTTTGGTTGTATGGCAGATGTTTTTCTTTAAAGCTCCGACAATTAATAGAATTATCGGTGACAGTACAAAAATCTCTGATACAAGTAAAGTGGCAAAAACAAAAGAGAAAGATACGGTAATTAGAAGCAGAGTGGTTGTATCCAGGAAGGAGAAAACCGTTTCGACAAAAGTCGCTAAATTACCTTACAAAAGCACCGATAATTCGGACACAATAAATATAACTACCTCACTTTACAGGATGCAAATAATAAATCACGGTGCTTCGATTATAAATTGTTATGTTAACAAATATCGTAGTGTGAAAGGTGACACTTTGAATATACTGAAAGGGATCCCGCAAAGCGGAATTACTCTATACTCCGGCGATTATGAAATTCCTCTGGACAGTATAAGTTTTAATTATAATAAAAAATATATTGAATTGAGCGATAAAAAGGTCGATACTCTATTATTTTCATGGAAGAATGATACCTCCAATATTCTTTTAGGTTATGTTTTCAATAATAAAGATTATAAAATCGATATCTTTTATAAAGTAAACGGTATTGATGTGGATTGGGTAAAATTTAATTTCAATAATGGTCTTGCATATGAAGAAAAATACAAGAAAAATGAAATTCACGCGACAAAAGCATTTGCCAATCTCGGAGGAACGGTAGAGAAATACAGTTCGAAGACATTGAAAAAGGGGGATGTTTCCTACGTGGGGCATAGTTCATTTGCAGGAATTAGAAACACATACTTTACGGCAATGTATATTTCGGATCCCAAAGATGTCAAGGGATTCGATATCCACTTTGTCAATGACGGGATTTTAAATTTCAGCTTTGATAAGGATTACATTCACGATACTCTCAATACGGTTTCTCTCTATATCGGACCACTTGATTATACAATATTGAAATCCTACGGGGGACAATTTACGGATATCTTCGATTGGGGCTGGAAGATTATAGCACCCATAAGCAAATTAATATTAAACGTAATGCTTTTTATTCAAAGATTCGTCCATAATTACGGTATAACCATAATCATACTCGCTGTCTTTCTTTTCCTTATCTTTTTCCCTCTTACTCTATCCAGTTTCAGATCGGCGAGAAAAATGCAGGAATTGCAACCTGCATTAAAAGAGTTACAGGAAAAATACAAAAACAATGCACAAAAACTCAACCAGGCAACGATGGAGCTCTACAAAGAAAAGGGAGTTAATCCTTTTACCGGTTGCTTGCCTATCCTTTTACAGACCCCTGTGTTTTTCGCTCTGTATCAAGTATTAAAGAGTACAATTGAATTGAAGAGTGTTTCATTCCTCTGGATGAAAGACCTAACGGCAGCCGACCCTTACTATATATTACCGATTTTAATGGGTATATCAATGTTCATACAACAAAAATTTTCTAATCCCGATCCTAAACAAAAATATATGACTTACTTTATGCCTATATTTATGGTATTCATATTCTTAAATTTTCCCGCAGGACTAAGTCTATATTATTTGATTTACAATTTACTATCGCTACTTCAACTTTACATCATTCATTTAGAGGTAATTAATGAAAAAAAGAGCAAACCAGACGAATCGAAGTAACGATCAAAACCGAGTAATCGTTCTTGAAAACCCAAACAAGGAAGAGGCAATTGACGAAGCTCTTAGAGATTTGAAAATAAAACGAGCGCGAGCAGACATCAAAATCACCGAATATACAACCCCTCATCTTTTGTTTTTCAAGAAGAAAAATCAACGGATTGAAATATCGACAAAAGGAGAAAAGGAATTTCTCCTCGAAGCTCTGAACAATATACTGGATACTCTAAGCATAAAATGTGACTCTGTAGCGTACAGCCGAAAAAGGGGACTAATCATACTTACGGTAAATTCACCTGAATCGAAGAATAGACTCATAGGAAAACAGGGAAAAACAATTAAGGCAATTGAATATTTACTAAATAAAATAGCTCTTAGCAATAACATTAAAGTCAAAATAGTAATTTCGATTACCCCTTAAATATGTTGTTACAAAATAATAGAGATACGATTTGTGCTATTACGACTCCCATAGGTATCGGTGCAATAGCAGGTATAAGAATAGCAGGGAAAAATACTCTGACAATTCTCAATAAAATCCTCCCTTCAACTCCCGCCAAAGATAAGATTATTCATACCTACATTTACGACAAAGATACGGTCATTGATGAAGTCATACTTTTTTTTCGCAAATCACCAAACACTTACACGGGATGCGATGAAGCCGAAATATTTTGCCACGGTGGTTTGGCAGTTCCCGAGATAATTATTGAATTATTAATTAAAAACGGTTGCAGAATGGCGGGAAATGGAGAGTTTACCCAAAGAGCCTTTTTAAACGGTAAAATCGATCTTGTTCAAGCCGAATCCGTTATGGACATAGTAAATGCAAAAACAAAAGACGCCGCCATATCGGCTATTTCCATGTTGAAAGGTGATTTCTCAAACACAATCGATAAATTGAGAAATAAATTACTTACAATATCGTCCTTAATTGAAGCGAATCTTGATTTTCCGGAAGAAGAAGATATTAACTTTGATAAAGATCAGACACTATGTATTATTTCGGAAGCGGAGGATAGATTGAAAAATCTTATAATAAAAGATGAAAACAACATACTTATGAAAAGAGGATTAACTGTAATAATTACGGGAAAACCCAATGTAGGAAAATCAAGTCTGTTTAATCTGTTACTTTCCAGAGAAAAAGCAATTGTTACAAACATCCCGGGCACCACTAGAGATATTCTCGAGGGGTGGATCAATATTCGCGGAATCCCCATTCTCATTAAGGATACAGCGGGAATAAGAATCACAGATGATCCCATAGAACGAATAGGTATAGAAAAGACTGAAAAGGAGATAGAAAACGCTCATATTGTATTGGCTCTATTTGACAGCTCAAGGCATTTTGATTCCGATGATAAGCTTCACCTGAAATTTTTAAAGAATGCAAAGAACATATTTTATATTTTAACAAAAAGTGACCTTAAGGGGAGATTTGAAGAGAATGAACTGCCGAGAATTGAGGCAAAAATTGATTGTAGAGATAAAACTTCCGAGGGAATTATCAATAGTATCATATCAACATTTATTGAGAATAAGAGATTTTCGCTCAATTTAAATGATCGAATCACGGAAAAACTAAAGAATGCTGAAGTATATCTTAAAAAGACACGACTGATTATAGAAAACAATGAAGGTTTGGAACTTGCTTCGGAGGAGATAAAAGAGGCGATTATAAATCTATCGTCAGTGACCGGAGATATTACAACAGATGATATACTTAATAATATTTTCTCATCATTTTGTATTGGAAAATGAACGATAATAATTACCTTTCCGTCTTCCGTTTGTTTCCTGAGGCAAAATTCTCTTTACCGAAACTTCTATTGAACTATCCAGTCTGTTCTCTCTAATCCAATGAAAGAAATCTTCATTTACATCTATCCCCATTTTACTTAGCAGTTTGTAATTATTCCTGCTGTTGCGATATTTTATATATAACTTTGTATTCCCGCTGTATTTTTTTGCTACTGATTCATAGATATCGACTTTATCAATATTCTCTTCGGAAAAGTTAAAAGTAACGGAACTGATTAATTTCCTAAAGTCCTCTCTCAAGTTCATCAATGATGAAATTTCGATTTGTTGTTTT
Organism: candidate division TA06 bacterium; assembly: GCA_003641665.1. Taxonomy (GTDB): domain Bacteria; phylum Hydrothermota; class 32-111; order QNBC01; family QNBC01; genus QNBC01. The sequence continues at coordinate 22,293 of QNBC01000001.1, read as the reverse complement.
TCGCGAGAGTTGTCATAATACCCCGCTGCAATTATATATTCATCCTCTTTTATCAAATTTTTATACTGTTCATAAGTTTGCGGAAAAGCCACAGCCGCGATTTCCCCTGTTAAATCCTGAATGTTAAATATACCCATCTCTTTCTGTGATTGAGTTTTCTTAATTTTGACGTTTCCGACAACACCACCTATAACAATCCAATGCCTCTCCTTTATATTTTCCAATTTATCTATTGTGTGAGTGGTAATTAGATTTAGAATCTCTTCATATTTTTCAAGGGGATGACCGCTAAAGAAAAATCCATATATCTCTTTCTCGAACATCAATTTTTCCGAATCATTCCATTGCTCAATAGGTATCATCTTCGGCTCTAAGTAATCTTTTCCCGATGTTTCAAAGAGAGAAAGCCCTCCTTGCTCCATGCGTTTTTTAGTTTTTGATGCATACTCAAACATCGTAGGTAAATTTCCTAACAGTTCCGCTCGATTTGAATTGATGCTATCAAAGGCACCCGCCTTTATCAATGACTCCACCACCTTTTTATTCACTTTACCGAGATTCATACGTTTTAAAAAATCCAAAAATCCCTTGAATTTTCCATTTTTTTGTCTTTCTATTATTATCGTTTCGGATGCCTTTGTTCCGACATTTTTTAAAGCACTAAAAGGATAGAATATCGTTGTACCATCGGTAGTAAAGTTTATATCACTTGAGTTGATATCCACCCTGCTTATCTGTATATTTAATCTTCGCACTTCTTTTATAGCTTTGACAATCTGATCGATATCTCCTATAAAAGAGGTCAAAATCGAAGCCATAAATTCTGCAGGATAATGAGCTTTAAGATATGCTGTTCTATAAGAGAGAACCGCATACCCGGCAGCATGCGATTTGTTAAATCCGTATTGAGCAAAGGGCTCCATAATATTAAATACTTTATCGGCAGTTTTCTCATCAACACCGTTTTTTCTTGCCCCCTCTATGAATTTAATCCTCATATCTTGCATTACATCAAATTTCTTTTTCCCCATGGCTCTTCTCAAAATATCCGCCTCTCCGAGAGAAAATCCTGCAAGAATATTTGCAGCCATCATTATCTGTTCCTGATAAATCATATAACCGTATGTCTCTTTTAAAAGGTCTTTCAGTTTAGGATGCGGATATTTTATCTCCTCTTTCCCCCTTTTTCTCGCTATTAGCTCTTTTATATCTATTGTTTTCAAAGGACCCGGCCTGTAATAAGAAATCATAAATATGAGTTCTTTCATATTTGACGGTTTAACTCTCTTCAAATATTGTCTCATTCCGTCATTTTCCAATTGAAATACGCCGTATGTATCTCCTTTTTGAATTAGTTTAAAGGTTGCTTTATCGTCTTTAGGCAATTTACTGAAATCCAATTTTTTATTGTAATTCTTTTCTATCATTTGGACAGCTCTGTTAATAACGGTGAGATTCCTTAACCCGAGAAAGTCAACCTTTAAAAGTCCGATTTTTTCGATATTTTTCATTGAATATTGTGTTGTGGGTACTACAGATTTTTTCTCCTGTTCCCAATACAAAGGGGTAAAATGGGTAATGTCCTCAGGTGTTATAACAACACCTGAGGCATGGGTCCCTGCCTGTCTCGTTATATTTTCAAGTCTTGTTGCCAACTCCACAAGCTTTTTTATCTTTTCCTCTTTTTCTTTAAGTTCTCGAAGTTGTTTTATCTTATCAAATGCTTCCGCTACGGTATAACCCTCGTTGTATTTATCGTAAATTTTCGTTATTTCATTTACGGTGTTATATGGTATATCAAGGACTCTACCAACATCCTTTATAGCCATTTTTGTTTTCATTTTACCGTATGTAATAATTTGAGCTATGTTGTTTTCCCCGTATTTCTCTTTAAGATATTTAATCATATCATCTCTTCGTGTGTCTTCGAAATCGATGTCTACGTCCGGCATAGTAATTCTTTCAGGATTCAAGAAACGTTCAAATATGAGGTTAAACTCGAGAGGATCTACATCCGTGATGCCGAGAGAATATAGAACAATACTTCCTACGGCAGACCCCCTTCCGGGGCCTACGCTTATGCTCTTCTCTTTAGCCGTTTGAATTATGTCTCTAATAATCAAAAAGTAACCTGCAAATCCCATTTTACGAATTATCCCCAATTCGTAATCCGCTCTTTCTTTAATCTTCCCGTTCAACTCACCATATCTTTCTTTTAATCCTGCATATGTCAACTGTTTTAAATAATCGTCTGCATTCTCATAATCCTCGGGTATGTCAAAATGGGGCAAATGAACGACTTTCGGATCAAGCTCAATAATAAGATTGCATTTCTGTGCAATGTTGTACGTGTTCCTAATTGCTTCCGGATAATCCTTAAATAATTTTTTCATCTCTTCTGGGGACTTGAAATATAATTCGTTGCTCTCAAACCGCCAACGCGTAGTGTCATTTAACTTTCTCTTCGTTTGAATACAAATCAGAGCATCATGGGCAAAAATATCATCTTTACTTAAATAATGAACATCATTGGTAGCCACAATGGGGATATCTAATTTTCTTGCTATTTTAACCAAACCTTCGTTTACAATCTTGTTCTCTTTCATTCCCACATCCATCAATTCCAGGTAGTAATCCCCCTCTTCGAAAATTTCCTTATATTCCATGGCACTCTCTTCTGCCTTCTTCATATCGTTTTTAAGAATATAATATGCGACTTCTCCCTTGATACATGCACTCATCCCAATCAAGCCTTTCGAGTACTTTCTCAATATCTCCTTATCAATACGAGGATGATAGTAAAATCCCTCGAGATAAGATAGCGATGATAGTTTCATCAGATTTTGATATCCGTTAACATCCTTCGCCAACAAGACGATATGAAACGCTCCGTCATTTAAGATTTCCCATTTCTTTTTTGAAAATCGCGAGTCATGCGCAATATATGCTTCAATTCCTATAATCGGCTTTATTCCAACGGACATCGCTTTCTCATAAAAATCTATGACTCCGAACATATTACCATGATCGGTAATCGCTACGGCAGGCATATTATATTCAAGGGCTTTTTTTAATAAAGCGGAAATCCGAGTCGCTCCGTCAAGAATACTGTATTCCGTATGAACGTGCAAATGAACAAAAGGAGTTTCAATTTCCATATTTATAAACTTTTACGAATTTTATCCTTTGCTCCTGCATCTTTATAATTTTCAACTTTACCGGAGGAATCTCAATGATTTCATCATTTTGCGGGATTCTGTCAATGTGGTGGTATATTAATCCGCCCAATGTGTGATACTCCTCTTCCTTAAAATTCGTTTTGAAAATCTTGTTAAAATCTTCGAGTTCTATTTTCGCATCAATGATATACGAACCGTCTTTCAATTTTCGATAGGGCAACTCTTCCTGGTCAAATTCATCCTTTAATTCACCGACGATCTCTTCAATAAGATCTTCCAAAGTAACCAAACCGCTTATTCCACCGTATTCATCAACTACAAAAGCAATGGAAATATTATTAGCTTGAAACTCCCTTAGTGTGGAAAGAACGGTTTTATAACCGGGAATATAGAACGGTTGCCGAGCTAAATCACAAGCATAGTATTTTTCTTCCACTCCCCATAACTTTAAGATATCGGTTGCATAAATTATACCGAGTAAATCATCCAGGTCTTTAACATAGACAGGAAGTTTGGAGTGCCCCGTCTTTATTATCATTTCAACCAGCGATTCAATAGGTTGATCGTATTTTACAGCAAAAATATCGACTCTGGGGGTCATAACATCGAATACGGGCGTGTCTCCTATTTCAAAAACGCTTCTAATAAGTTCCGTCTCATCAGCAGTTATTATACCCGCTTCCTCTCCCCTTGTCAGAATGTCCTGAATATCTTTCTCGGTTTTTATCTGATTTTCTTCTCTTCTCAGTATCTTATTCAACAATTTCTTTATTTTCATTGGGGTCCCTTATTTTAACCTCGTCCGGATGTATTATACCACCGGACACAATTATTTTAAGTGCCCACTCAACTGAGATATCGAGATACAAAATCTCACTTTCCTTTACAATAAGGAAAAATCCACTTGTCGGGTTGGGTGTCGTAGGTATAAAGATACTTAAACGTTTCTCACCGTCAATGTCCAACCAATCCACAGTTGTTGTAACAAATCCGATTGTATAACCTCCGTTTCTCGGGAATTGAACGAGTACAGCTTCCTTAAAGGATGTTTTTTTCTCAAATAATGTTTCACTGAGTGATCGCGCGGAACTGTAAATGGAATTTACTAAGGGGGTTTTCATGAATACCCTGTCAAATAACGAAGTTATCCATTTCCCCAGCAATGTATTTGTAAAAAAACCGATTAAATACAACAAAAGGAAAAGAATTATAAGGCCTATTAGTGTTATGATAAATTGCGGGAGAAAATTAAGTTGAGGAAAGTATTTTATAAATTTCAGAAACAGATTTGTAAATTTATTATAAATAAAAACTAAAATAAGTATTGTGACCCCAATGGGTAAAATGGCTACAAAACCGCTAATGATATTATGCTTAAAACTAAACTTCATGATAATTTATGTATTTTTAAGAGATTTGTACTACCTTTCTCGCCAAAAGGTAAACCTGCGGTTATGCAAACCGTCTCTCCGGAAGAACAATAGTTAAGTCTTTTAAGTATAGAGGATACATCCTTAATTGCCGTATCAAAACTGGTAAAATAATTTATGACTTCCGCATAAACTCCCCTAACCAAAGAAAGCTGTCGAGCAATTGCTTTATCTCCGGTAAGAGCTATTATTGGGACGGATGGTCTGTTCCTCGCAACTGCGAGAGCGGTACCACCAGATTGAGTAAAAGCTACAATCTTACTGATGCTTGGCTCTTCCGAGATCTTTTTTGCGGCATTTGCTATGCTAAAAGAAACGGTTTTATCATCGAATGTACTGTACTGAATCTTATTTTCTTTTATAAATTTTTCACTCTCAAAAGCCACATCAACCACTGTTTTTATAACCCTTACAGGATATTTCCCTATTGCTGTTTCTTCCGTTAAAAGAAGGGCATCTGCTCCTTCAACAATAGAATTGGAAACATCGGTAACTTCCGCCCTTGTAGGAATGGAATTCGTTACCATTGATTCCATCATCTGAGTAGCTACTATCACAGGCTTCCCTTTCTCAATGGATTTTGCTATGATCTCCCGTTGCAAAAGAGGCAGACGTGCAATTGGTAATGTAATCCCAAGGTCTCCTCTTGCGACCATTATAGCGAATGAATTATCGATAATTTCATCGAGATTCTCAATCGCCTGCTGTGTTTCGATTTTGGAAACAATTCTTATATCTGTTTCTTTCTCCGATAAAATCGATTTCAGCAAATCAATATCACTGCCTGATTTTACAAACGACATGGCAAGAAAATCAAGATTGTGTTTAACGGCAAAATCCACATCGTCTTTATCTTTTTCCGTAAGCGATGGCATTTGAACTGTCTCTCCCACTATATTTACCCCTTTCCCACCTAAAAGTTTTCCTCCGTTTATGACTTTAACCATCGCAACATTTTCCCCTACCGATTGAACAGAAACCTCGATTTTCCCATCATCGAAAACTATTTTATCCCCCGTCTTAATATTATTTATAAAAATCGGATTATCCAAAACGATTGTCTTCTTATCATCCGAGTCCATTGCACTGATCTTCCACAAATCATCTTTATAAAGAAACAAACTGTCTATTTTAGGTGAAACACGTATTCTGGGACCCTGCAAATCTCCCATTACAGCGATATTTTTCCCGGAATGGTCAGCAACCTGTCTAATCATACCTATAAAATAAGACCACTCCTCCTTAGTTCCGTGGGAAAAATTAATTCTGAAAAGATCTACTCCCGCTTCAATCATTGCACTAATTATTTCCTTACTTTTCATGGATGGTCCGCAGGTTGCAATTATTTTTGTAAATTTTAATTCTTTCATAGTAACAAAGTATATATCATTTCCTTCCAAATATCAAGTTGATATTCAGCATATTCTACCCTTCTATAATTAATATATTTTGGAAATTTTATAAAATATATTAATTATTAACTTGACTTTATTTATAATTTATGTATTATTAATTAATATTATTAATTCTCACAAAGGAGGCGTAATGAACGAAAGTATACGAAAAATACTGAAGCTTGTGGCAGAGAAAAAAATTTCGAGCGAAGATGGAGAAAAGTTGATACGCGAAATATTACGACATGAGAAGGAAAACAGTGAGGAGGGGGACACTTTAAATGTTGATAACATTGAAACAGGCATTAAAAATATCGATATAAGCGCTCTTAGCACCGATTTAACTATTTCCGGCATAGATAAGGATGGAGTAGATGCGCGTGCAGACGGGCCAATGACCGGCACTCAGAAAGGAGACACATTCTTCATAAAATCACAAAAAGCCGACGATATAATCGTTGATGCAAACAGATCTTTAAATGTCAGAGCTAAAATTCTATCGGGAGACATAGAGCTTAATGGAATCGAAGGAAATCTCAATATAACTACTGTTTCGGGTGATATAAGGATAATCGCTACAAGAGGAGGATTCGTTAAATCTGTAAGTGGCGACATTGATATCCGGGAAATAAACGGGAATATAACGGTCAAATCTGTTTCAGGGGATATCAGATTAAATATAATTGACAGTACTTTACTGACAGTAGAAGCGATATCTTCAGATATATATATTGAGCTACCTCGTAATATCGGAACGGAATTCAATATCCAATCAAAGAGCGGAGACATCGATGTTGGTTTTGATATGAACAATATATCGAAAAGAGAAAGAGGCCTATTAATCGCAAACAGAGGAGACGGGCATCTCAAAATAAATGTAAATGTGAAGAGTGGAGACATCCACATCAAAGAGTACTAGTTATAAAAATCCCATTTACCGACAATAGAAATCCGTTTCCAATAAAGATTGTAACAAACAAATAGTGATGCATCGATAAATCTGATTTCCACAACAGGGATAACTTCAATCTTCTTTTCATTGCCGGTCATTTTCATACCGGGATCCAAGAAAAGAGCATCCTTCGGTTCCCAAACAATTGTACTATAAAGAGTGAGATTGTAGCTTATAGTTGTGTCGTATTTCAGACTCCCCGAAACATAACCCTTATAGTATTTCCGGCTAAACATAGAAGTCGCGGATATTACAAGACTATCGGAAGGAAAATAATAATAAAATGAAGTGTTTATATACGGTTTAGTCCGAAAGTATGTAAGATACGTATAGGCGTCACGGGTAAAACGGTAATCGACACCGAATTTTAATAAATTTTTAGAATCCAATCTCAGTAAGTGAGAAATATCAGTTGAAAACACCCTATTATAATAATCGTAAAAAATGCCCACTTCAGACATGTTAAATATACTCTTGTCAATATGCGTAAATATACCGAATTTTGATTTTTTCTCACCTGTATTCAAATTTCCCTCAAATTTGAATCGTTTAATTCTGTTTGAAAATCGTAAAACGATATCGTTGCCATCATATTCCAGATTGAGAAATTGCCTTGAATTATAGCCTGATAATTTCACCTTATATTTAAAAGAGTCCTCATTATATTTTGATACAAAGGATAAAATTAAAGGAAATTTTTCGTTACGCCATTGTATATTTTGATAAATAATATAATTATTCAACGAATCCTCATAAAAGCTTGTAACTCCTGTTTTTCCCGAAATGTTTCTCATATAGTTACGAATCAAATATGCACCGAATATATTCGAATCAAAGGCTCTACCATATAACAATCGCGAAATTACCAAACCATCATAGCTGTTATCTTCCACCGCTACTATCCCGTCAATATTTGTTATAATTCCTCCTATGCGATTAGAATAGAATATATAATCACTATCGCTTGCAAACGGATTTTGTCTTCCAACATTAATATCAAATGGATATGTAATATAGACATTCTCGCCCATTAATATTACATCCGGAATCCTTACTGAATCCGGCTCTATGAGTTCAATGGAAAAAAGCGTAGATGACATTATAAAAATAAGCAAAATAAAATTAAAACCAATTCTCTTCATATCTCTTGTTGTTTTTAGTTTTCCCTATACCGTTTTTCAAATTTATTTTAATGCGAGCGGACAGGTTCTTCTTGAAATACCCGCGTGAGGAATATGTAGGTTCCATCACTAACTTCACCTTATATTCGCCGTCCGGGCATATTTTCCCGTTATTGGATTTCCCATCCCATAAAATGTTGTTTTTTCCCGGTTTTAATCTTTTGGGGAATGTGAATGACCGCACTATATTACCGCTTTTATTATAAATTTTTACCCTTGCAATGGCAAAATCCGTAGAAAATATGACGAATGTTATCCCCGGGTACCGTTTTGTTAGCACTGCCGGAGAAATATCGATTATATTGCCGTCTATTCCCATCCAATAATACGATATTCCGTTTCGATCTACAATGAATATCTGTCCGAATCGTTTCCAAATGGATATATACTCCGGATAGTAAAATTCCTTGTCCCCGGTACCGAATCTACCGAAATCACATACATATTTTAAATCACCTGTCAATTTGACAATACGACTGTTTTTATTATCAACAAGATACAAATTTCTATAAAAATCATTGGCTATATCGGTAAAATTACATTCTACAAGATCGTAAGAAGGCGTATCATACTCTCCTATTTTGTTTAGGTGGAAATCGAATTTCTCTACGCTGCGCCCATTATTTGTTATAGCGTAAACAACCGAGGGACCGCTTACCTGCCACATGTCTAATCTTTTTATGGTTGTTATTTTTCCGGGAGATTTTACATTAATGCTCTTAAGTATCTTCCCTTCCGTTGTGATTTTTATTATTCTACCGGACAATGCATCTGAAACGAAGATGAAATTCTTATCTCCGAAATCAATCCCAGCCGGTAAAACATTGCGTAAAATGGTTCTTACATATCGAAGCGAATCATTCTCGTATTTAAACAAGATTACAGCTTTCCTTCCCACATCGCCGACTATTACATTCCCCGAAGGTTCAGCCTTTATAACAACGGGATTTTTTATACTGTCCTTAAAGGAAATTAGTTTATTGAATCCGACATTGTAAAGCAAATCGCCATTAATTTGATCGGCAAGAAAAATTGTAAGTTCATCATCGTCATCAACCCCTTTTTTATTCTTTTCATTTAGCTTAACCGCCGAAATACCACCGGCTTCGGCAAATGAAATCGATTTACCGTAAACCATTTTATATGTTGAAACATTCGCTTTATGAATACCCATTGAATGCCCGTACGGAGGATAAACAAACATGTCGTTATAAGTCTCCGAAAAAAGAACGGTACCGCAGAACATCAAACTAATCAGAACTATACAAATTCTTGTAAATCTCATATGACCTCATCACGTTTTTTACATATTTCTCCGTTTCAACATACGGGATGTGCTCGATAAAATCAAGCTCCTCTCCACCGTTTGCAGGGAAGCTACCTCCGTTATAGTGTGCTATAACCTGCAAAATATTACGATTATATCTCTTCATCAATTGAGACAGATAAAAAGTACCCGCATCAATATTGTAGCTGATATCAAAATACCTGTGTCTGTTAAACCTTTTCAAATGCCTAAAAGTGGAAGGTAATATTTGCATTACCCCAATCGCTCCCATTCTCGAAACGGCACGCCTTTGAAACCAACTTTCCTCTCGTATAATAGCATAAATAAGCGATTTATCAACACCATATTTCAAAGATGCATCTTCGACAACAGATGCATATCCGGTGGGAAAGAGAAAATAATACAGCGAATCATTAATTGTGTGTCCCATTTCAATACAATAATTTAAATATTTTTTCCCGAAATTTATGGATAACGGATAATTCCCCGATTTAAAGGCATATTTTGCCAGTGCGAGATAGTATTTTCCTCCTTTAGCTTCCTTTAAAATTCGCTTTACGATACTCTGATATCCGCTAATAATACCAATCTCTAACGGTTTCACAATACTGTCGTCTTCTATGTAATGAACATTGCCAAAATTATTGCTGTCCGATTCTACGGCATAATAACCTATGGGATATTTCTGCTTTAAATATTCCTTGTAATATGTGGCAAGTCCATTATTGTCAAGAACCAATGACATCTTCATCAATGAGTAAGCCATTTTAGGCGTAAGAGAACCTGTTTGGGGAACAAATTGATTTATTACATCTTGAAATAGTGCAGTATCTCCACTCTCATATAACGAGAAAAGTGCTCTTTCTTTAAAATAAACAGGTACATCATATTCAAGTGTCATTTTATAATAAATATCTTTTCTATTACTGTCCATTTGTGCCATTCTGTAATATGCCTCTCCCATATGCTCTTCAACATTGTGACACTGTTTTATATAGTAAAGCAGGTATCTCTTTGCTTTTTTATATTTTTTCATTCTGTAATAGGATAAACCTATGTAAAAAGGTGCTTCGCTTGTATTATTGTTGCGTTTTTTCCATAGTAATTTGACTGTGCTTCTGTACCTTCTCAAATGATAATAACAAATCGCTCTTATCATTTTATTACGCCAAGAATGTCGTGACAGTGGAGATATAGCAGAAAGCGCGTTTCTGTATCTTCCGAAAGAAATATAGATTTGTGCTGCTCTATATCTCAGTTTACCGTGAATTTTTCTGTCTTTTTTTAGATAGTATAATGATTTTAATGCATATTTTGAGTCCGGAAAATGGTCTACAATAAACCTGAAATAGTAATAAGCACGCTCCTTGTCTCCTATTATGTAACAATCTTTTGCCAATATATAGATATTGTCAATCCCTCTGAATTTCAACAGTTTTTTTCTAAGAGAAACGGCTTTACTGTACATTGATAACCTTTCATAAACATATGCCTTCGAATCATAATTCAAATGTCGGATCTTATCCTCTATGTCTCCCCATTTTCTACCATTAATAATCAGCTTGTAAATCCTGTAAAAAGAAGTGTCAGGTAAAGCATCCAGATAGATTCTAACAGAATCCATCATTTGATGAGCCGCAAAATAGAACAACTTGATGAGCGAATCGTTTCTTATATTGGCATATTTTAAAATAAGCGAATCATTGTTTGTCTTTTTGTATACCCTTACAATATTATAGAACAGTGTATTATTAGAGATTCCGTTAAGTTTATTGGCATAAAACAGAGCCGAATCAAGGCTGTTGATTTCTTCAAAATAACGCATTTTAATATAATTGGTCATTTCTACGGGCGCATTAACATTTGCAGAAATATATGAATATGCTTTTCCCCAATCGCATCTTTCTACATAAACGGATAAATTTTCGGCTTTACCACCCACATACCCTCCGCTATATAAAAATATCAGAGGGATAAGAAATATTAACTTCCTCATTCAATCTCTTTTATTCGTTTAGATAGCGTATTTCTGTGAACACCGAGAATGGAAGCCGCTTTATTTATATTTCCGTTAGTATAATTCAGTATCTTTTTTATATATTGGTCCTCCACCTCTTTAAGCGAAAGAAATCCGCTTTTTTCTTCTATCTTCTCATCTCCCTTAAAAATCATATGCCTTCTCAAATAATTTATAAGCTCTCTCACATTTCCCTTCCACTCTTTGTTCAATAATGAAAGATAAAAGTTTTCTTCGGTATTGTTGTATTCTTCCGGAAATTCCTTCTTAACAATATATTTCGCTATAGCAATTATATCTTCTTGTCTTTCCCTCAAAGGAGGTATGTCAATTCTTATCACATTTAGTCGATAGTAAAGGTCCTCGCGAAAATTACCGTTTTTCACTTCAGCTTCCACATCTCTATTGGTAGCGGCAATAATACGGGTATCTATCTTTATCTCTTTGCTCCCCCCGATTCTTACAACGACATTTGTTTCAATGGCTCTTAAAATCTTTGATTGTACATCCAAAGGCATTTCACCTATTTCATCCAAAAACAATGTCCCTCCCGAGGCTTCTTCGAATTTTCCTTTTCTTCGGGAAATACTCCCCGTGTAAGCACCCTTTTCACTGCCGAACAATTCCGCTTCTACGAGTTCTTTCGGCAGTGCGGCACTGTTAACAGCGATAAACGGAGCATTGCTTCTGTCACTTAACTTATGTATTGCATTAGCTGCCACCTCTTTCCCGACTCCCGTTTCTCCTGTAATCAAAACCGGATAATTCACTTCCGCTGCCTTTTTTATCAAACTTAGTACCTTTTTCGAAGAGGGAGACGATGCAATAAACAGATCATTTTCAAGGAGATTATCCAACTTTTTATTACTTTTTATCAAATCTCTCCTAAGATTTACAACTTTTTCAATATTTTTAATTTTAACCAATAATTCATCCAGGTTTACAGGTTTTGTGATATAGTCATATGCCCCCATTTTCATGGCATCTACTGCATCTTCTATGGAACCGTATGCCGTTACCATTATAAAATAGATTTCATTCCCTTTCAGTTTCTTTATATACTTCAGTATATCAAAACCGTTTTCTTCCCCAAGTCTAAAATCGGAAATGATAATCTTCGGGATGTTTCCACCCTCAATGCTCTTTTTCAAATCATGGAATCCGACAAAAGACTCTACTTCATAACCGTTATCTTTGAAATAACCGGAGAGTAATAATCGCTGGTTTTTTTCGTCATCTACAACAAAGATTTTCATACTCAATAATACATTAGTCGCTCTAAACCGTCAAGTTATAAAGATTCAGGTGGGGGAGATAGACCCGCCTGCACTAAAGTTCCGGCGGATAGATCCGCATGCAATAAAGTTTCGGAGACAGGTATGGATATATTAATAGGTAAGCAATGAGATGCTGAAACAAGTTTAAAATGATACAATTATAAAGGGGGAAGGTACATTCCCTTATTTCTCCTTAATCCGATAAATATCTTCATCCCCATCTACCGCTATTAAACGACATTTCTTGACAACACTTTTTATTTTTCATATACTGAGTGGAAAGTTATATAACCTATTACGCCGGGAGGACAAATATGAAAAACAGGTTTCTTGTATCGCTATTGTTCGTATTACTACTCGCCGTTGTTGTAGCTGGTTCGTTTGTCTCCTCAAAACTGTGGACTCCAAAGGTAAAAAAAATCGAACCCGTAAAATCAATTGTTATAAATGACAGTATGACAATCGGGCAGATTGGCGCTGTAAACCATCTGAATAAAAAAATTCTTAAATCGGTTTTCGGCATAAAAGACGAGAAGGGATTTAAAGAAAAATTCGTCAATGTCGGGATTCCGAAAGAGGTAGCGATTAACAGGATCAAAGTGAAAATGGCTCTCATGGCGGAAAACAAAACAAAGAATTGGACAAAGATCAAAATTAAATTTATCTTGTGGATTCTGGTGCTTTTGACAATGTTCTTCTTACTTCGCTCGGGAAGAGTAAGGAGGAACAACAGAAAACTGATATACCTCGGCGTCGTTATTCTCTTCGGCGTTATTTTGGGTTCCGAACCGGGGCCCATGGGTACCATAAAGGATTCCATAGTTTTGTTCGGCGAATATAAGACACTGTTTTTGCCAAGATTAATTTCACTGCTAATTATGCTTCTTCTCGTGGTTTTGGCAAATAAATTCATATGTTCGTGGGGATGTCAATTCGGCACTCTCCAGGATCTCATATTTCGTTTAAACGAAGACAACAAAGGAAAACCGGTATTCAAGCGGTTCAAGGTACCGTTTGCAGTTTCAAATTCCATTAGGGTAATCTTCTTCATTATATTCACGGTAATCGCATTGAACTGGGCTTTCGACATCATTTCTCCCATTAACCCCTTCAAAATTTTCAGCCCGGCGCTTTTCGGAATCGTAGGAATTGTATTTGTTGCATTTATTTTAGTTTTATCCCTGTTCGTATACAGGCCATGGTGCCATTTCTTTTGTCCCTTCGGACTTATAGGATGGTTGTTCGAAAAGATAAGTATTTTCAAAATAAAGGTCAATTATGACAAATGTATTGCCTGCGGACTATGCGAGAAATCATGCCCTTCCAATGCAATGAAAGCGATATTGAGAGGGAAAAAGATCATACCCGATTGTTTCTCTTGCGGAAGCTGTATCGAAAGTTGTCCTACTAAAGCGATAACATTTTCGGCTGGAATAAGAAAATCTCCTCCGAAAGGGAAATTTGATAAATTAGATAATCGGTAACCTTAAAATACAAAATTCCCGATAATTCTGGCTGAAAAAGCGATAATTAAAGCAACAGCTATTGTTGTTAGTGATATAACGATTGTTTTCTTTGTACCGAGTTCCATCTTTAACGCCGCAATTGTTGAAACACACGGTACATAAAAAACAATAAACAGTGTAAATACAAGTATCTGTGTTTTTGTCATTACAGTTGCAATTTTATCGGTTCCAAGAGCTTGATTTAGCATTATAAGCGTTAGCTCTTTTCTGAATATACCAAAAATCAACGTTACACCAACTTTCTGAGGTAATCCCAGGATGAAGGTTGTTATTGGTGAAAGTAATCTGTTTATCCAATTTGTTAACTTAAAATAGTCGATTATACTGAGAATTACACTACTGACTATTATTATAGGAAATGCAACATATACGAAATCTTTCAATCTAAACCATGTTTTCTGTGACAATGATTTTATCGTGGGTAAATGATAGGAAGGAATTTCAATAACAAGCCCGGGGGAAGGCTCCTCATCAATGCGGGTAAGAATTTTTCCCATAATCGCTATCACAATAATATTCAGCACGTAAATCAGTAGTGCCATATTTCCCCCAAGATAGTATCCCACAAGCCCCATTATGACAATAGTTCTTGCCGAGCAGGGAATAAATGTGGCAAGAAATGCCGTTTTGAATTTGTCTGATTCGTTGTTCATGTTTCTCGTTGAGAGAATAGCGGGAACATTGCAACCGTATCCCGTGATAAGAGGAATTATGGATTTCCCGTGTAATCCGATTTTGTGCATAAAAGCATCTACAAGAAATGCTATTCGAGGTAAATAACCAACATCTTCCAAAAAGGATAACCCTACAATGAAAGGAAAGATATAGGGTAGGGCAATACCGATGCCGGCTGAGAGTCCGTTAATGGTTCCGGCAATAATAGAACCAATAAATTGAGAGGCAGGAAAATAGTGCTCTAAATAGTGTGAAAGATTATCAAATATTGCTGTAAGCCATCCTTCCACCGGTTGCCCGAGTTTAAAAACTATGTTGAAAAATACAATTACAATTATTGTCAGGAAGAAATATCCCCAAACAGGATGCATTAAAACATCATCTGCTACTTTTGTAAAATTCCTCTTCGGTTTTGAGAATTTCGCTACTCTTTCAAATATATCCATGGCGAGTCCGTGTCTCTCATATGAAACAATCATTTCCGAATCAATCCCGTGACTTTCTTCAATTCTCTTTCTTATATCGGATAAAACTCTCCCTGTATCTTCGCAAAGTGTAACTTTCTTAGCAATATAATCGTCTTTTTCCAATAATTTTATGGCGGTAAATCGCTTATTGAAAATAAATTCTTTTATACACTTCATAATTTCCGCTATGCTACTTTCCACATCTTTTCTGAATCGTATGCTATTTGCAATTTTTTTACCCGCCGTTTTGTACGCCATTTCAAGGGCTGATTCCACCCCTATTCCTCTATTTCCTATGGTTTTAACAACGGGGATACTCAATATTTCCGAAAGCAATTTATCATCGATTGAAATACCCTTTGCTTCCGCACTGTCAATCATATTGAGTACAAGAATCATGGGTTTTTCCATCTCGAGAAGTTCGAGAGTGAGTTCAAGCCCCCTTGACAGGGTAGATGCATCGACGACATTTATAATAATATCAAAATTATTTTCGAATATGTAGTTTCTTGTAACCTTCTCGGCATAATCGTGAGGTAGAATCGTGTATGTTCCGGGAAGGTCAATAATGGAAATTACCTCGTTGTTTAATATAAATTTACTCTCCGTATAGGAAACGGTTGTTCCGGGAAAATTACTCTCAATAGCTTTATATCCGGCTATCTGATTAAATAATGTGCTTTTGCCACAATTCGGTTGCCCTACGAGAAGAAACCTCATACTTCCTCAACAAAAATCTTAAGCGCAATATTCCTTCCCACTGCGACAACAGAAGAATTTATATCCACAAGTAACGGTCCCCTAAAGGGAGCTTTTCTTACGATTTTCACGATTGCTCCCATGTAAAGTCCCATTGCAGTTATCCTTCTCTGGAAATTAAGTCCGCCCCGCAATTCGATTACACGATATTCTTTACCGATTTCTGCTTCCGAGAGAGTTTTTAGCATACGTTACAATCCTTTTTAAAACTATGTTAATCGATAATGTGTCTGCACCGAATAAAGTAGCAATTTTTGAACTGTCTCCTCCGTACGTTCCCGAATAATCGTCCACACCATCCGAATTTATATCCAGGCTCGCATAGATTTTGTAGTCTCCCGAAGAGAGATTATCAAATGAAAAATAGCCGTCGAGAGAAGATACACTATATGTAGAAAGTGGAAAACCCGCACTTGTCTCAAGTGAAACGATTGCTCCCACGGGAGAAGTTCCATCGTTACAACTTAAAGTGCCGTAAATGCGATTGTTGGGAACTGAAATAGGTTGAATATCGCAAGAGTTTATCAGTAACAATATAGAAAATAAAAGAAAGATAGTCAATTTTTTCATATAAACATCCTAATTTAAAAGTGCGCTGAGAGGGAATCGAACCCTCAACCTACGGATTAAGAATCCGTTGCTCTGCCTAGTTGAGCTATCAGCGCATATGGTACGCCCGGGGGGAATTGAACCCTCAACCTACGGATTAGAAATCCGTTGCTCTATCCAATTGAGCTACGGGCGCATTTCCATTCAAGGGTGAGTGATGGGACTCGAACCCACAACTACTGGAGCCACAGTCCAGTGCTCTACCATTGAACTACACTCACCATGTTATCGGGGCGAGAGGATTCGAACCTCCGGCTTCCTGCTCCCAAAGCAGGCGCGCTAACCGGACTGCGCTACGCCCCGCAAATATGAAACAAACGCCCGAAGAGCCTTTCCTCTATGACTGACACTATTCTTTTCATCAAGACTCATCTCGGCATAAGTTTTTCCGAGGCTCGCCACCTCGAAGACGGGATCGTAACCGAATCCGCCTTTACCCGATGGTTTTCTTATTATATACCCTTTTGTTATACCTTCAAACAGTTTCAAAGAACGATTCTCATCAATATATGCTATTACAGTTCTGAAATATGCGTCCCATTTAGGAGCATTTGATGCGGTTATCAACTCTCTGAGCAATTTATCAACATTGTCACTATAAGACGCACTTTCTCCTGCGAATCTGGCGGAATAAACACCGGGCATTCCATTTAAAAGATCAACAAACAGACCCGTATCATCTGCAAAACATTGTATACCAGCAAAATTAAAAATTGTCAATGCCTTTTTTATTGCGTTTTCCTCTAACGTAATACCGTCTTCTTCAATATTATTGTGGAATGATATATCATTCAGTGTTAATATTTCAATTCCGCTTCCTTCAAGTTCTTTCTTTATTTCGACTATTTTATCCTTGTTGTTGGTCGCTGCTATTAATTTCATTTGGGATTAATCGTGTCTTGGACAATGAATGCATCCGAATACCCCAACCCGAATAGATTGGATTTTAATGATTCAGCTTCATCCCTTGTCGTGCAATCACCTACTCTTACTTTGTAATAGGGTGCTATGTATTCCACATATACGGGTTCCGTTGTCCTTTCTCTTACCTGGTTTGCAATCATGTCCGCTTTCTCCTCCGAGAATGTTGCAAAAACCTGAACCCTGTATCCCGATTGCGGTGCTGTTGTAATATTCATTGTCGTATCAACAGTACTTTTTGTCGTATCTGCACTTGTTGACATTGCCTCTGTATCCACATTCGTTGTATCTTCCGTGTTCTCTTCCATTATAATAGGCTTATATGCGGTTGTGTCTGATATCACCTCTTCTTGATTCTGTTTTTTAGGAGCACAGGATACCATGATTAACAATAGTGTAACAATGGCAAAAAGTGAAAATAATTTTTTCATTTATGACCCCCTATAGGTATTTTTTGTTGTTAGGATGACTACTATTTTTATCTACCATATCTTTTATCTCATTATTTCGTTCTTTTTTACACACAAGCGTTGCATCATGGGTGTGAACAACTATCAAATCACTCACTCCTATCAATACGGTTAAACCATCGTTGCTCACAACTATGCTGTTTTGCACATCTTTCAAGTCAGCATTGCCTATTATCGTATTGTTATTCTCATCATGTTTATTGTGCCTCTCTATTGCCACCCATGATCCCACATCGTCCCATGTATAGTTGCATTTAATACACGCTATTTTCGAAGATCTCTCCAATATACCGTAATCTATGGAAATATTATCGATATTATTATAGGCGTTTTTTACCAAATCGGTATCAGAAGGATTACTTGCAATTGAAACAAGGCTTTTGAAATGCTCCGGAAGATATTTTTGAAACTCATCAATAATGCTTTTTAAACTCCAGACAAACATTCCGCTGTTCCACAGATAATTACCTCGTTTAACATATTCAATCGCATCCTTTTGGTTCGGCTTCTCGGTAAAAGCTTTAACCTTGTAGAGTTCTATCTCCTTTTCAATTACATCGCCTATGTTTATATAGCCGTAGCCCGTCTCCGGCCTTGTGGGCGTAATACCGAATGTTACGAGGTAGCCGTTTTTCGCGGCTTTAATTGCATTTCTCAGTGATTCCTGAAACAGGTCTTTTTCTCTTATAAAGTGATCTGACGGGAGGACAATCATGATACCTTCGGGATCTCGCTTTCTTATATACGCTGCGGCAAATGCAATAGCCATAGCGGTGTTACGTCCCTCCGGTTCATATAGTATATTCTCATCAGGGATTCCTAGATCTATATCGGTAAAATTACTCTTTTGTCCCTCCGAAGCTAAAATAATAATGTTTTCCTGGTTTATCAGCCCTTTTACCCTATCAACCGTTTCTTCAATCATCGTTTTGGAACTTATAATCGAAAGAAACTGCTTCGGCTTTGATTGTCGGGATAACGGCCAAAATCGTTTACCTGAACCTCCTGCTAAAATAACGGCATAATTCATAATAACCTCATATTTGGGATACTTTTTTCTCCTTTTCCTTTAGTTGTTTTTCTATATCCTTTAATTCATCAAGCATTCTTTTCAATTTTTCGTTTTTATCAAAATCAATATCTTCTCCATTATTGTACATTTCATATATTGTTGCACCCAATTTTGAAAAATTCTTTGCCATTTTATTCTTTAACTGCAAAATATCGATTTTATCCTGACCGAGATTTTTTAGCTCTTCCGCTTTATCAAGAGCATCATTAAACGTTTCTTTTAACACATCCCAAATTGTACTCATTCAACCTCCTAATAGAGAAGTTTGTTTTCCCTTCCCAAACAGATATTTATACTTTCGCATGTTCTTACAAATTGCCCTTTCGGATTCACCATTTTAAGCTTTCCCATCGTCTTCTCCAATTCGACGGATTTTATCTCTTCCCCTCTCAAAACCACAAGTCTACCGTAAGCTTCTCGCTCTATCAATTCACATGCATATGTTCCGAAGCGAGTGGCAAGAATTCTGTCGAAAGCCACCGGTGTTCCCCCTCGCTGAACATATCCGAGTACCGTTACACGCGTTTCCACATCGATTCTTTTTTCTATCTCTCGAGACAACCAATGCCCTACTCCTCCGAGCAATTCATGATCGTATTCACTGTTTGCTTTTTTCTGTACTATGCGTTCGCCGCCCTTGGGATATGCTCCTTCCGCAACCACTATAATACTGAATCTGCCCCCGAGATTGCGACGTTGCAATATTTTTTCTATAATAATATCCATATCAAAGGGGATTTCCGGTACAAGTATAATATCGGCTCCTCCTCCGAGCCCTGCATGAAGGGCAATCCAACCGGCATATCTCCCCATAACCTCAACAATCATAACCCTATGATGACTTTCGGCAGTTGTATGTAAGCGATCAATCGCGTCTACAGCCACTTGAACGGCGGTTGAAAACCCAAATGTCATATCCGTATCCATGAGATCGTTGTCTATAGTTTTAGCGATACCTATTACCGGTATACCTTTTTTATACAATTCATAAGCTATCGCCTGAGTACCGTCCCCCCCCACCATAATCAATACATCAAGTAGAAGTTCCTTAAAATTTTTTATTATTTTATCGGATAGGTCGACAAACTCTGTTTTACCGTTAACTTCAACAGGGAAATGCAAAGGATTACCCTTGTTTGTCGTTCCGAGTATTGTCCCGCCTTTCGGCAATAATCCCCTCACATCAGACACATTTAGTTTACGCATTTTGGTTGTGTCTATTAAGCCGGCAAGTCCGTCGAGTGAACCGACAACATCCCAATTATAACGATACCGAGCCGTCTTTACCACAGCTCTTATGACGGCATTTAACCCCTGACAATCACCTCCCCCCGTAGAAATTGCTATTCTTTTATGTTTGATCATTGTCCTCCCATTTCTGTAAAATATTAACATGAAATCGTTTTTTTTGCAAGCCCCCCGAATTCCATTTTATATTAAAAGTCATCTCTCGAACCGGATTAATATGTTCATCTATTTATCTTGACATAAGTTCCATCATCAGATAATATAGCATATCGGAAAATTCAATAGGAGGTCATATGAAAATTTTAGCCATAAATCCGGGAGCAACTTCTACAAAATTAGGTCTTTATGAAGATACGAAAGAGATATTTACAGAGGTCATTCGTCACAAGCACGAAGAACTGGAAAAATTCGACAAACCTATTGATCAGCTCGACTACAGAAATGGTTTGATTGAAAAATTCCTAATGGAAAAGGGGATCAAATATGATGATATAGACGCGGTTATAGGAAGAGGTGGGCTTTTTCACCCTCTGGAAAGTGGAACATATATCGTTAACGAGAAGATGATAAAAGACATTAAAGAGGGCAATTTGCAAGATGAACATATATCGAATATCGGTGCGTTACTAGCAAAAAATATAGCCGATAAAGCGGGGGTTAAAGCTTACATAACAGATCCCGTTTGCGTTGACGAATTTGAAGATGTGGCAAGAATTACAGGATTACCCGAATTTCACAGAAAGAGCCTTTTTCATGCTTTGAATATAAAATATGTAAGTAGAAAAGCTGCAAAGGCATTAGGCAAAGATTTGAAAGAGCTAAATCTCATTGTTGCTCATCTCGGTACGGGGATTTCCATAGTAGCACAAAGAAAAGGTAGAGTCATAGATACAAATAATCCCAATGATGAAGGTCCTTTCTGCCCTCAACGGGTCGGTACTCTTCCCACCACACAGATAATAAAATTGTGTTACAGCGGTAAATATACCGAGAGAGAGATGATCATTCGTGCGATAAAAAAAGGCGGTATGTACGCACATCTCGGCACGGACAATGTTGGTGAAGTGGTTCAAAAATCAAAATCGGATACACATGCAAAACTTATTCTCGATGCCATGTGTTACAACATTGCAAAGACAATCGGAGCACAAATAACGGTACTTAAAGGTGATGTAGACGCATTTATCCTAACAGGAGGTATCGTATACAATAATTACTGTGTCGACAGAATTAAAGAGAGAATCATTTTCATGAACAAGCCCGTTTTCGTATACCCCGGAGAGGATGAATTAATAGCCATGGCAGAATCGGTTTATAATGTGGAATCGGGCATTTATCCGGCAAAGGATTATGAATAATTATCTAAAAAACATTTGGTTTGCAGATTTTCTGGGAGCCGAACTTTCATTTTTTATACTGACTTTTATAACAGGAACGTTTAATCAAACGGAAAAAACGGCTGTTGCTCTTATCATATCGGGTATTTTTCTTATCCGTTACCTATTTTTTCTTAAGCAAAAAACAGGTATTAAATTAGTAGAAATTTCCACAATTATTCTTGTAATCATTCTATCATATATTGTTGATATCAGACTTATTTTAGTAGTCGGGCTTTATATATTTCTTGCGATTTACGAAGGGCACATAAAAAGTAAGTTATTAGAAGGAAGTCAGAGAATTCTTTTTTCACTTGCAGGTTATTCTTTCCTGCTCTTTTTGGGAACTCGCGGAATGGCTGTATTCTTATTCGCACTTTCATTACATCTAATGATAGCGGCAGCGAGAGAACTTCTTTACTTTAGTTCTCTCGAAAATGAAGAAAGGGAGG